>NZ_JBFRDK010000011.1:0-67413 GCF_052113545.1 Paenibacillus sp. TAF43_2 | reverse complement strand
TTACTACTACGGAGAAAAGACAGAAGCTTAATCGTCTTTGCTCCAGCTCATAGAAGCAAGAAATAGATAGGTAATGTCTCCTGCACCTCTATCACCGGAGGCACTCGGTCATGCTGTGGGTCAGCCGACCTTAGACGTTAATCGTCAAGGGTGTGACGTGAGGAGGGGTTAGATGCCCCTTAACAACCAAAAAAAAATAATAGGATAGGGTGAAATCAAATGAAAAAAGTGAGAAAAGCCATTATCCCCGCCGCAGGACTTGGAACACGGTTTTTACCGGCAACCAAAGCGATGCCAAAAGAAATGCTTCCGATCGTCGATAAACCGACCATTCAATACATTGTAGAGGAAGCTATTGAATCAGGCGTTGAGGATATCATCGTCGTAACGGGTAAAGGAAAGCGGGCGATTGAAGATCACTTCGATATCGCATTTGAGCTTGAGCATATATTAGAAGAAAAAGGAAAGCTGGATATATTGGAAAAGGTAAGAAAATCATCAAATGTGAATCTTCACTACATAAGGCAAAAAGAAGCGAAGGGGCTTGGGCATGCGGTATGGTGCGCTCGCAACTTCATTGGGGACGAGCCGTTTGCAGTGCTTCTTGGGGATGACATTGTAGAAGCAGAAGTCCCTTGCACTAGGCAGCTTATTGAGCAATATGAGAAAACCGGCCGCTCGGTCATTGGCGTACAGACGGTTGGCGTTGATCAGACGCATCGTTACGGTATCGTTGACCCAGGACAGCGGGTAGACAATCTTTATGAGGTTAATCGTTTTGTAGAGAAGCCGCCGCAAGGACAAGCGCCTTCCAATCTAGCCATCATGGGCCGTTATGTGCTCACTCCCGATATATTCGAATATTTAGGACGCCATGAGCGCGGAGCTGGAGGCGAAATTCAGCTTACCGATGCGATTCAAAAGCTTAACGTAGAAAAAGGCGTTTACGCCTTTGATTTCCAAGGCATTCGTTATGATGTCGGAGAGAAGCTAGGCTTCATTATGACGACGCTTGACTTTGCCTTAAGAAATAATGAAATTAAGTATCAGTTGATGACTGAGCTTGAGGAATTAATGGAACGGGAGCTTAGCAAGCAGTTATTAGCTGGAAGGAGTGATAGAAGATGACACCTCCACAATATCAGGATGAAGCGGTAATCGGCGTTTCTGATTACTATTCGAATAGGCGCAGCGCTCAGCAAACGGTAAGCATGTATTCGATTATCAAACGCACGATTGACATTGTTGGTTCGCTAGTCGGTTTAATCCTGTTAAGCCCGCTGTTTATCATCATCGCTATCCTTATTAAGTGGGAGGACCCTAAAGGTTCTGTCTTCTTCTATCAAACAAGGATCGGCAAGGATGAGAAGCCGTTTCGCATGTACAAATTTCGCTCGATGCTGACGGGTGCTGAGGACAAGCTGAAGGATCTGCTGGATAAGAACGAAATTAGCGGTGCAATGTTCAAGATGAAGGATGATCCGCGCATTACAAAGATCGGCAAGATCATTCGCAAAACGAGCATCGATGAGCTGCCTCAGCTGCTGAACGTGCTGAGGGGCGAAATGTCCTTGGTTGGTCCAAGGCCGCCACTCTCACGCGAGGTAGCGGAATATACGGAGTACGACAAGCAGCGCTTGTCCGTAACGCCAGGCTGCACGGGACTTTGGCAGGTAAGCGGCAGAAACAATCTATGCTTTAAGCAAATGGTTGAGCTTGACCTGACCTATATTCAGAAGCGATGCATTTGGTTCGATTTCAAAATTATGCTGAGAACGGTGAAAACGTTAGTCGGCTCTCAGGATGCTTTTTAAAGTGTGAAGGCTTACGAAGATAGTTTTGCTACGCAAAACTAAGCTAATGCTTACGAAGTTAGTTTTGCTTCGCAAAACTAAGCTTATGCTTACGAAGATAGTTTTGCTACGCAAAACAAGCGTATGCTTTCGAAGTCAGTTTTGCTTCGCAAAACTTAAGGAGTTGATAAAAATGGCAAGAATCCTGCATATTTCGGAGTTTACGAAGGGCGGCATCGAGACGCACTTGAACGAGGTGCTGAGCTACCAAGCGAGCAGACATGATATTTTTCTTATGGCTTCTGAGCAGAATTCGAGCCCTGAGTCGCTTCAAATTAGCCAAGATCGATTGTGCTTGTACCCTTACAAGAGRAAGCCGGCTTATTTTGTGAAAGCCATGAAAGCTATTCATCGTAAGGTAAAGGACTTCAAGCCTGATATTGTACATGTACACGGAACGTTCGCAGGTGTTTTCCTGCGGACGTTGTTTTTTTTCAAGAGCAAGCGCCCGATCGTCATCTATAATGCGCATGGCTGGGCTTTTCTGATGGATATAAAGCCATGGAAGCAGCGGATTTTCGCCTTAGTTGAGAAGACGCTCGCACTTCGGACTGATTTCATTATCAATATTTCGAGGCATGAATATGAGAAGGCCATGCATTATGGACTGCCAGCAGCCAAGTCGGGAGTCGTCTATAACGGTGTTTCGGATACGTCGGAATTAAGCACGCCGCCTTTCGAGACTGATCCTGATATGATTCATCTACTTTATGTAGGACGCTTCGATCGGCAGAAGGGGTTTGATCTGTTGCTTGAAGTGTTCAACAAGTATCAGTTTACAAACGTTCGCCTATATTTGGTTGGCGATACTGTGCTGAAGGAGGTTGAATATGCGTTTCCTGAGAACACAATTAAGATCGGCTGGGTGGACAATTCTCAGATCGATCGTTATATGCAATCCTGTGATGCGGTCATTATTCCATCTCGCTGGGAAGGCTTCGGCATCGTCGCCATTGAAGCGCTGCGGAATAAGAAGCCGGTTATTGCGAGCAATCGAGGAGCGCTGCCGGAAATTATTAGCGATGGCGTTAACGGTTATGTATTCGACTTCGATAACAAGCAGGAGCTGGCAGACATCATTCATGAGCTGGACAAGCCGAAGCTGAGAGAGCTGGGCTTAGCGGGATGGGTCATTTTCCAAGAGAAATTCCATTCGGATAAAATGAACAACCAAATCGAGCGGCTTTACGAGGAAGCCTTGCAGAAATCTAGCAAACCGTTATCCTCCGCCGTCAAAAAATACGTCTAGATTTACGGGGATGGAGAGAAGATGAGCCAAATCTTGCAAAGCAATCTAGTGATTAAAGCTAAATTAGCCAAAAAAGAAGAGAAGCAGCAAATCTTTTTGGCGATTTATTTATGCTTCTTGCTGGTGCTGACCGTCTACCAGGATTTCCCGTTAGTCAATATGATCGGCGAGATTGGCAGGTCACCCATTATTTTGCTGGTTCCGCTGTTTGCGTTATGCGAAATTGGGCTGCTGGCGAAGCATAAGCGGGTGATGCATGGCACCATGCTGCAGAAGTATATATTCGGATTTATTTTATATTTGTGCTTTATCAGCATTGCCTATTTGCTTATTCAATTCATTCAAGGCAGCTATAGCTTTGGATCAGAGAATTTGCTTGGCAAAGCGATAAAGGTACTTATTTATTTTGTGCTCATCCTGCTTTACATCAGGCATATGCAGCTCGTTTTTTCAAAAATTACAAGCTTTAAGACGCTGTATGGCTGCTTCCTTGCAATCGTTACGCTGCTGACGGTCATTATGATTTTGGAGCTTATGAGTATRCCGCACGCCTTCACGTATTTGCATGCAGGGAGCAACCCTTATTGGAGGGTTCGGATGTTGACCTCGGAGAGCAGCACGACGGGCTCCATCGTGGTCGTGTATGCATCCATTTTGGTCTATCTGGCAAAGTATTTGAACAGCTTCGGAAAGACGCTAACGATCGTTTATGCTTCAGGTTTTTTTCTGTTTTACTTATTTATTACAGGCTCCAAAGGGTTTATGATTATCAGCTTGTTCACGCTAGTCGTGACGATGATTAAGTTTTTGGATTTTCGGAAAAAGAAAAATTTTGTTCTGCTCATCTCAGTCGTTCTGGCCATGTATATGTTCATCACTAATTTTTCTGCGGGGCTGGTCAGCTCGTTCAGTAATGACATCGAAAACTACACATCTTCCTACACGCGTATGGGAACGATCATCATCGCGCTGATTACGGTGTTTCACAATCCGCTCGGGGTTGGCACAGGAGCATATCTCATGTATTTCGATAAGTATGTGAATGATTCGATCAGCATGATGTCCCATTTCTATTACAATACATTTGGCATCAGCCAAATTAATGCGGGGGAGCTGTTGCAATATTCGGGCTCGGACAAAAACTTAGGCGTCAAATCGGGCTTTTTCCAATGGATTATGTTTGGCGGACTCTTCGCAGTCGTGTTCTTTTATCTGCTTGCCAAAAACCTGATCGTCAAAGTGAAATCCAGCTCTATACTATTTCTTGCTTTAGTTTTTATCTTATTTTCAATGCTTCTTGTTTCCTTGGAGATTAAATATGAGATATGGCTGCTATTTGCTTTTATTAGCCTTTATTTAGGCAAAAACGATATAGATCAACCAAAAAGGTCGGGGGTATCCAAATGAAGATGCTTGTGGTGTGCAGTGATTTTCCCTATCCCGCCGATCATGGCGGAAGGGTAGACACATGGGGGAGAATCAAGGTGCTGGCGGAGCTTGGCTGGAAGATCCACTTGCTCGTTTGCGGAAAGCAGATGCCGTCTAAGGAAGAAATGGACACAGTATATAATTACGTGGAAGAGATTACGTTATGTGATCGAAGAAGCAAGCTGGCTGATCTGCTGCATGTTATTCCGATGCAGGTGCAGTCGCGCAGTGAGCTAAGTAATGTAGAGCTGGCAGGAGATTACGATTATGTACTTCTTGAAGGCGACTACGTGTATCCGGTTTTGCAAAATCCAAAGATCAAGCATGATACGGTTATCCTGCGGGTGCATAACGATGAAGCGGTCTATTTCAAGGCGCTAGCCAATAGCACCAAAAACGTCGTTCACAAAATGTATTACCACTTGGAGAGCCGCAAATTCACGATTTTGCAAAAAAAAATGCTGGAGAAGGTGGATAAATACTTGTTTATATCGAGCAAGGAATTTGAAAGCTTCCGCAAACAGCATCCTGCTGCAAAAAGCTTGTTCCTTCCGCCTCCGGTTACGAAGGTCAACTTCGAAGCTAGTGATTTTCGCAGCAAGCATGTCGTGTTCATTGGTTCCCTATTTATGCCGAACAACCGAGAAGCGATTCAGTGGTATCTGGAGCATATCCACCCGCTGATGCTGAAGGAGCCGGACTATAAGTTCATCATAGCAGGGAACAGCAGAAAACAGAGCCTCAGCTGGCTCGACAGCTACAACCTAAAGAATGTCATTGTACATGATACGCCAAAAAGTTTGGATGAAATATACAGAAGCGGCTATTTATTCGTTAACCCGATGCAGAACGGAGCAGGCGTCAAGCTGAAGACGATTGAAGCGATTCAGAACGGCTTGCCGGTTATCTCCACCTCCATCGGCTACGAGGGAACAGGACTTGTAGATAACGAGCATATTATGGTCGCTGATCGGCCGGAGCAATTTTATGGGAAAATCAAGCAGCTATTCGATGATCCGCACAGGGCAAAATCATTGCTGGAGTCATCGCAAAGCTTCTTGCGCACCCATTATAATCACAAAGAAGTATTGAAAACATATATGCAATCCTTGAACGTCAGTTATCCAGTAAAGCAGGTGCTCTAATATGAGTCGAAGTAAAACGAATGTGTTGTTTGTTACCCACGCGGATAAGAAGGGTGGCGCTGAGCAAAGCCTGATCCATCTCATCAATTATTTGGACACGTCAAAATATCGGATTTTCTTGTTAAGTCCTCGCGATGCGACATATCTAAATGAAATTAGATCGGATTATGTTCATTTTCCGCTGCAGCTGGGCAGCATTAAGAAAAAACTAGGCTTAGGTTATATCGAAACGGTGCTTAAGATTCAATCCTTTGTTCGTAAAAACCGCATCGACATCGTTCATGCCAACGGCTGGCGCGCACCTTGGTACACAGCTCCGCTAAAGTTTATGACGAAGTCAAAGCTGATCTGGCATCATCGCGACTATACCCATTTGCGTATGTTCAACCAAGTGCTGCCTAAATTTTTTGATCAGGTGATATGCATTTCGCATTTTGTAGCCAATTCGATTCAGGGCAGCAATAAGACGATCATTTATAACGGTGTTGATCCAGAGCTTGCTTTGACGAGAAAGAGCAGAGCCTTTATGGAAGATGATACGCTCGTCATCGGCACGTTCGGCCGGATTGTGGAATGGAAAAGATACCATCTCATGATCGAGGCAGTGAAGAAACTAAGCGACAGCAATCGGAACAATTGGAAGCTGCTCATCGTGGGCGATGCATCCGTTGACGGGTCGGATGACTATTACAATGACATGATCCAAAAGGTGCTGTCCTACGGCTTGGAGCATCATGTGGTCTTCTATGGCTACAGCAAAAAGCCGCTTGATGTGATGAAGGAATGTGATTTAACGATAAACTTCTCCCTTAACGAGCCGTTTGGCAGAGTCATTATTGAATCGATGCTCGTTGAAACGCCAGTTATCGTTGCAGATTCGGGCGGAGCGCCAGAAATCATCCATCATACAAGAGGCGGCTTCATCGTGAAGGACGGCGATGTGGAAGAGCTGTATCAGACGATGAGAAGCGTCTACGATGGGGAAGTTGATTATGAGGAACTATCAAGCCAAGGTTATGCAAGCGTAATGAGCGACTTTAATATGAGCTCCATTGCGAAGAAGGTGGAGTCGACATATCGTGAGCTGCTTGCGCCAAACTTAAAATCGGAAGCGGCAGGCGGGATGGTCAGATGAGCACCGTATATAATCGATTAAGCTTCGGCAAGCTCCTGGCTGTATTGAAGGGGGCTGCGATACTGCGAGTCAAGACGAGTTCAGCTGGCAGGCTTGGCCGTATTTCCGGAAAGCTGACCTTGCGAAACAAAGGGCGGTTCATCGTTGGGAAAAATGTTTCCTTCCATGCGAAGCCGCTGCCTTCTTCAGTTACCGTAGAGAAGCAGGCGGAGCTTTGGGTAGGGGATAATGTATTTTTTAATTATGGCCTCGACATTGGCTGTACGAAGTCGATCCGAATTGGCAGCAACACGATTATCGGTCCGATGGTGAACATTATCGATACCAACTTCCACCCCGTAGATATGGAAGATCGAGCTGGCAGCAAGGACATCGTCATCTCTGACAATGTGTGGATTGGACGCGGAGCTGTTATTTTGCCTGGTGTAACGATTGGCAGCGGTTCAGTCATTGCTGCAGGCAGCATCGTAACGCGGGATATTCCGGATAATGTGCTGGCAGGCGGTGCACCCGCAAAGATTATTCGCGAGCTCCAGATTACGAAGGAATGGGTTCGCAGATATAACTAAAGGGAGCGTACGGCGATGAAAGTATGGATGTGGCCAAAATCAAGCGAATTAAACTTTTACAATGATTTATTGACCGATTCACTCAGCAGTGCAGGCATGGAAGTGAAGGATTTGCAGCATGGCAAGCTAGCGCTTCAGGTCGGACAAGCGAAAGCTGGCGATATCGTCCATATTCACTGGATGCATCATGCTTATCAAAATGATAATCTGCTTTTGTTCATAGTGAAATCGATCATATTTATAATGACGATGCTTTATTTGAAGCTGCGAAAAGTGCAGCTGGTTTGGACGATTCATAACCTGTATCCGCATCAGGTGAAGTATAAGCGGCTGGAGCGTTACATGCGAACGATTATTTGCAAATTTTGCAGCAAGCTGCTGGTTGCTTCGGAGTCGATCAAACGTAAGGTTATGAAGGAATTCGGAGTGCCGGCTAGCAAGCTTTTTGTCGTAAAGCATGGTCATTATCTTGGCGTGTATAAGCCTGCAGGCTTCAACTTCAGAGCGTCTTATGGCATCAGCGAGGAAGCTGATGTTTATTTGTTTTTAGGGGCAATCAAAGCGTATAAGGGTGTCGAGGATTTAATTGAAGCGTTTAATGCATTCAAGACTCGAAACACCTATCTGATCATTGCGGGCAAAGCGGACAAGCAAATGGAATCCTATTTGAAGCGGGTAGAGGATAAGGAAAACATCATTTTGGACCTGCGCTTCATTCCAAATGAAGCAGTAGCTGACTTGATTAGCGCCGTTGATGTGATGGTGATGCCGTACAAGGAAATTACGACCTCCGGCTCTGCGATACTTGGCCTCTCGTTCAGGAAGCTGATCGTCATGCCGGACAATGATTTTATCGATGAGTATTTTATGGAGGATATGGTCGTGAGCTACAACCCAAGCGATTACAACGGTCTCGAAAATGCAATGAAAGCCGCGTTAAATGTGAAGAGAGAGCATAAGACGCCTAAGTATGAAGAAGTGCTTAAGGAGCTCGACTGGAGCGCGATCGCACAGAGGATAAAAAATGTTTACCAAGGATGGGGATAAAGGATGAAGGTAACGGTGGCCATCTGCACCCATAACCGGGCGAAGGATACGGGAGAGGCAATAGAGAGCGTAATAGCTCAAAGCTTTGAGCGGGAACAAATCGAGATTGTTGTCATCGACAACAGATCAACAGACAATACGGCTGAAGTGGTAGGCAAGCTTGCGTATCGGTATGGTCCAAGCATTCGGTATATTTTTGAGAACAAGCTTGGTTTGTCGGTAGCACGCAATCGAGCGATTAAGGAAGCAAACGGCGAATTCATTTTATTTTTGGATGATGATGCGTTGGCTTCTCGGGACTGGGTGCAGCATATTGTGAACGTGTTCGAAAGCGATCCGGCGATTGGCTGCGTAGGCGGCAAAATTGATCCGATCTGGGAAGCGGCTGAGCCGGACTGGATTCCAGAGGAGCATCGCTCGGTATTCACGATTCTTGATTATGCAAACGTTGTGAAGGAAATGCCTGCACCGTCCATTCCATATGGCGCAAACGTCGCATTTCGGGCAAGCGTCTTTCATAAGTATAAGCCGTTCCGAGAGGATCTTGGGCGGGTAGGCACAAACCTGCTCTCAAGTGAGGAAAGTGAGCTTATCGCACGGATTCGTGAAAGCTACAAAGTATTTTATACGCCATATGGATCCGTTCAACACAAAATTGCCAAGGAGAGAACGACAAAAAAATGGTTTTTGAAGCGGATCTTCTGGCAAGGCGTGAGCGATGCGGTTAAGCGGCAGGATCGAAGCCTCATTGCTATCGTAAAACATGTGATCCGAATGATTCAGGCAATCGGAACATCCTTGCTGTCGATTTTTCATTTTAAGAAATTCATCAGTCAAGTCGTGAAAATATGTTATCGCAACGGGTCATTAGTCGGCATTCTGCGCTATAACGGTAGGGGTTGACGGAAAGCTATGGCACAGCTTGCAATTTCAAAAGCGTGGAGAGGCAACGGCCTCGTTCAAACGATTATGCGCACGAGTGCAACGAACCTGCTAGTCATGGTTATCAGCACGCTGACTTCCATCGTGACGGCGCGTATGTTCGGCGTTGTTGGCAAGGGCGAATTTTCAGCCATTTTGTTTTGGCCAACGCTGCTCGCGGGTCTTGTTGGCTTCGGCCTGCCGACCTCTCTTATTTATAATATGAAGCAAAACAAAGGCAGCGGCAGCGATTTTGTTAGAGCGGGTTTTCTATTTCAAATTCCGGTCAGCATCATCATTGGCGTGGTCGCGTGGGTATGGCTGCCGGTATGGCTTGGCAACTATCCTGCTGACATCATTCAAATTACGAGATGGTATACGGTACTCATGCTGCCGATTCTGCTCGCTATTAATTTAATATCGGCGCTGGCGCAAAGTACGGGCAAGTTTAACATTTATAACGGTGTGCGCTTATTGGTTCCGCTGTGCAATCTGGTTGGGCTCTTGGGGTTATGGGCGATTGGTGATTTAAGCCTGCATAATGCTTCGCTTGTATTTCTCGTAACCAGCGTGCTTGTCGTTTCATGGTCACTCTATAGTTTAAGAGAAACGCTTCAGATGAACTGGTTGAAGGGACTCGGCAATCGGCTGGCAGCGAAAGCGTTATTTGGCTATGGCAGCAAAGTGTTCGGAGTGGAGCTTCTCGGCACGCTTTACACACAGTTTGACAAGCTTGTCATTTTATCGATGCTGACAGCTAGAGAACTGGGGTTGTATACGGTTGTTTATGCGCTGTCCCGTGTATTCAATGTCGTTCAGATGGCGATTACGAATGTTGTGTTTCCGAAGGTTACCGGCATGGAGAAGTCAGCCATCATCGCAACGGTAGGCAGGGCGTTTCGGCTATCGATGCTGCTGATGACGATCGTCGTTATCCCGAGCATGTTCATCGGGCGTTATCTGATGGGCATCCTGTTCGGAGCGCCGTTCCTTGAAGCAAGCGGGGCCTTCTATCTGCTGTCGTTCGAATGCATTCTCGGCGGGGGCTCATGGATTTTGGCATCCTCGTTTAATGCGATGGGCCGTCCAGGGCTGGTGCTTGTCCGCCAGCTTATTGCCTTAGCGGCAACCATCGGATTGTTTTTTCTGTTTACACCCTTGTATGGGCTAAATGGAATTGCACTTGCTTTATTAATCGGTGCAGTCATTCGTTTAGTAGTGACGTTGGCCTCGATGAGAATTATTTTCCAAGTAAAGCTATCAGGGATGTTGTTTGATAAAAATGATTTCCGTTTTTTAATCGAGCGTTTGAAAGACAAAAAACAACGTAAAGGAGCGCGTTGATATGCAAGTTGAAGCACAGGTACATCCGATGGAGGGCCTCAAAAAGATGCTTCTCCGAATTACGAAGGTGATACCGCCGGGTTCAAGCATTTATTATATCGATTATCCCGTTTACAACAATGGCGGCGATTTGCTCATTATGAAGGGTGCAGAGGCGTTTTTTAAAGACAATCATATCCGCGTGGCTGCGCGTTATAGCGTTCTTGATTTCCCAGACAAGCTGACCATTCCGAATGATCAAATTATCGTGCTTCAAGGCGGAGGCAACTTTGGTGATTTGTATCCGGTTCATCAGAAGCTGCGGGAGAAAATCGTAAAGGATTATCCTAATCACCGAATTGTACTGCTGCCGCAGACGATTTTCTTCGAGAAGGAAGCGGAGTATGATCGCACGGCGCGTATTTTTAACGCACATAAGGATGTTCATCTTTTTGTGCGGGATACGCTGTCCTATGGGATAGCAGCTCAAAAATTTGATAAATGCTGCGTATACTTATCGCCGGATATGGCGCATCAGCTGTGGCCGATTTTGCCCAAAAGCAGCCCCGGCAAGGAACTGCTCTGCTTCTTCCGTACCGACATCGAGAAGACGAGCGAGCAGGCGAGCTTTGAACTGGCAGGGAGAGGCGATTATTTGGACTGGGCTTCCCTATACAATCGCGTCGAGAAAAAATCAATTAAGATGATCGGGCAAATGATGACGAAAAGCGGTGTTCCTCTGCCGATGCAGGCGATATGGGGCAAGTACTCCGACTATCTCGTAGACAAAGCGGTCAAGCGCTTCAGCGGCTATCGCGTCGTGCAAACCTCTAGGCTGCACGGGCATATATTATCCTGCTTGATGGACAAGCCTAATACGCTGCTCGATAACTCATATGGCAAAAACTCGAACTATTACAATACATGGACCAGCGGGATCAAGTCAGCGCAGCTGGTGGTGAAGAACGAAGCATAATAACCCCGGCATATCGAAGAGAGTAAGTGCAAATCGAATCACCGTATCATAAAAACGATTAGGAGGAATCAACATGAAGATTGTTCTTCTATCCGGAGGCTCGGGCAAGCGGCTGTGGCCGTTGTCGAACGAATCGAGATCCAAGCAGTTTTTGAAGGTGCTAAAAGACGAGAGCGGCGAGCGTGAATCGATGGTTCAGCGCGTGTGGGGACAAATCACGAAGGCGGGTTTACGCGAGCATGCTTATATCGCAACAAGCAAGCCGCAGGTAGATATGATCCATAGCCAGCTCGGAAGCGAGATTGAAGTGATCGTTGAGCCGGAAAGAAGGGATACCTTCCCTGCTATCGCACTCGCAGCAACCTATTTATATTCGGTGCAAGGTGTAAGCTTGAATGAAACAGTCGTTGTCATGCCAGTTGATCCCTACGTGGAGCAATCGTTTTTCCATAAGACGAAGGAGCTTGAGCTGGTTTTGAATGAATCGGGAGCAGATTTAGCGCTTATGGGCGTGAAGCCAACGTATCCTTCGGAAAAATACGGCTATATCGTTCCTGAGCTTGCAGCTGAGGCGAACCATTATGTCAATGTAAACAGCTTTAGAGAAAAACCCCGCGAAGAAGAAGCGGCAGCCATGATTGAGCAGGCTGCACTTTGGAACTGCGGGGTTTTTGCATTCAAGCTTGATTTTCTCATTAACATTCTGATTGCTAATGAACTGCCGATTCAATACGACGAGATGCTGAAGCAATACGGGAAGATGCCGAAAAACAGCTTTGACTATGAAATCGTAGAAAAGTCCAATCATATCGTGGCATTGCCATATGAGGGCGATTGGAAAGACCTTGGAACTTGGAACACCTTGACCGAGGAAATTGAAACGCCGCTTATTGGGAAAGGGATTATTTCGGGAGATTCAACGAACACGCATGTCATAAATGAGCTCGACATCCCGATTACGCTGCTGAATGTATCGAATGTCATTGTAGCGGCGAGTCCGGACGGAATTTTGGTATCGGATAAAGCGGCTAGTCCTATGATCAAGGAGGTCATGAAGCATTCCGACCAGCGTCCGATGTATGAGGAGCGTCGTTGGGGCCGCTATCGTGTGCTTGATTATTTGAAATATCCCGACGGCAAGGAAGTGCTGACTAAGCGAATATGCGTTGCGCCAGGACGGAACTTAAGCTATCAATATCATCTGCTGAGAGACGAGGTATGGACGATTGTTGCCGGACATGGCGTCATGGTGCTGAATGGTCGAAGCTTTGAAGTGAAATCAGGCGATGTGCTAACGATATCGAAAGAAAGCCTTCATAGTCTGCGCGCAGAAACAGAAATAGACATTATCGAAATTCAGACAGGGACGGAGCTTATTGAAGAGGACATCGTCCGGCTTGCCTTCGATTGGAATGAGATTATGCAAATATGCACCGTATAAATAAATCATTCAATGAAGGAGCGAATAGCATGAACATCACGGTTATTGGAACTGGCTACGTGGGGCTCGTGTCGGGCATTTGTTATGCGGAGCTTGGCAATCGCGTCATTTGCGTAGACAAGGACCCGCGCAAAATTGAGACACTAAACGCTGGCGGCATTCCGATCTATGAGCCAGGCCTCAAGGAGCTCGCAGCGTCGAACCGAGCAGCAGGAATGCTCACCTTCACGACTGATTTGCGAAGCGCGGTACAGCAATCGGACATTATTATTTTGGCGGTAGGAACACCGCCGCTGCCAAATGGCGAGGCTAATCTATCTTACATTGACCAAGCAGCCATAGAGATTGCAAAGGCGATGAACGGTTATAAAATCATAGCGGTAAAAAGCACTGTACCCGTTGGAACGAATGAACGCCTAGCAACCGTCATCGCCTCCCACACGAGTGAGTTGTTTGACAGTATCTCGCTGCCAGAGTTTTTGCGCGAGGGCTCGGCGATACAAGATACGCTGCATCCCGATCGCATTATTATTGGAGCCAGCTCACAAAGCGCAGCAGAAATTATGAAGCTGCTTCATATTCCTTTAACGGAACAAATAGTTATTACAGATATTCGCAGCGCTGAAATGATTAAATATGCGTCCAATGCATTTCTAGCTACCAAAATATCATTTATCAATGAGATTGCTAATATTTGCGAGAAGGTAGGCGCAGATGTAACGAAGGTAGCTGAAGGAATGGGTTATGACAAGCGAATTGGTCCATCGTTCCTAAAAGCGGGAATCGGCTACGGGGGCTCTTGTTTTCCGAAAGATACAAGCGCCTTAATTCAAATTGCCGGACATGTTGATTATGAGTTCAAGCTGCTGCGCTCGGTAGTAGAGGTCAATCAGGATCAACGCTTCAACGTTATTCGCAAGCTGGAGACGATATTTCAAGGTGAGCTTTCAGGCAAGACGATTGCAGTATGGGGGCTTGCATTCAAGCCGAATACCGATGATGTGCGGGATTCGCCGGCATCGGAAATTATTCAACATTTGGTGGACAACGGCGTTAAGGTCAAGGCTTATGACCCTATTGCGACTGACAACTTCCGCACTTTATATGAAATTAGCGGTGTTGAATGGTGCGAGGACGCGATGGAAGCGGCAAAAGATGCGGATGCGCTTTGCTTGCTGACAGAGTGGGAGGAGTTCTCGCATGTTGACCTTGGGYTGCTTCAACAAGTATTAAAAAGTCCGATTCTGATTGACGGCCGCAATGTTTTCGAAGAGGAGCATTTGGTTGGTACTGAATTTGTTTATTACTCCGTAGGCCGCCCTAGCCTTAATCAAGGCGTAAAGCAGCAAATACCTGTATTACAATTTTAAACCAAACTAATGACCAGAGGTGAATGAAATGACGTTTCGAAAAAAAGTAACCTTATCCGCGCTGGCGATCTCCATGCTTACAGCATCGCTAGGCGGATTGCCGCTCAGCCAGAAAGGGCTGACGGAGAAGCTGGGATTTGTTCAAGCGGCGAGTGCCGCAGAAGCTGCGCTGCCTTCAAGCGTGTTTTTGGAGCGTATGCAGGCTCTATATGCTGCACTAGCAGCTGGGGACAAGACGGACATGCAAGAGGTTAAAAATTTGCGAGATGAAATTGCTGGCCTGGATGAAGCAACAAACCAGCAGCTGATCGATCCGATTTGGACAAAAATTAGCGAGAAGCTTCCTGAGTCTGCCGATAAAGCGGAACTTAAAGCGAGCCTGTTCCGGTTGATCAAGGCTGTAGGCTCCTTCCGTTACGACCCTGAAGCCTCTGATTTGGAAGCTATTCGCACGAATCCAGAGTTTCGTGCAACGTTAAAGACGATTGCAGCTGCCGGCGGTGACGAGAACATCCGATTGGAAGATTTTCTTGTCTTTATGTTTGGCGATGGCAGCAGCCGTAAAGGCGTGGAAGGAACGATTGGCAGCTTGATCGCGGAGAAGTCACCGCAGGAGCTGATTTTGCTGCTTGGC
This sequence comes from Paenibacillus sp. TAF43_2, assembly GCF_052113545.1. NCBI lineage: Bacteria > Bacillati > Bacillota > Bacilli > Caryophanales > Paenibacillaceae > Paenibacillus > Paenibacillus sp. TAF43_2. The sequence continues at coordinate 52,322 of NZ_JBFRDK010000011.1, read as the reverse complement.
AATAAGCAGGGCATTGTAACGGTGCTTCTTCAGGCGATGGAGAAGCTGATGGGTGAGACGAATGAGTACAAGTTCAGCTCTATTTTGCAAAATTTAGGGGTGACGCCGCAGGATGTAAGAGCGACCGTACAAAACTTCCAGGTGAAGCTGAAGAAGGATGAACCTGCAATCAGCGCGATGACCGTGGCATATATTCGTTCTACCGTGAAATCAAACGTAAAAATAGATCATACCGGCCGTGTGCATACGTATAGCTTAAATGTGTTCGGCGTATATCTTTTCCCACAAGTGCTGCAATGGTCAAAGGTATCCGGAGATTCTAATGTGAACGTATTGCCTACAGGCGTCGTTACAATACCGGATGATGCGAAAACCGGCAAAGCAGTTATTCAGGCCAAGCTGATTAATCCATACGGCGGTTCTGCAAAAGTTATATTTGAGCAAGAGGTTACCTTAAAGGCTGCCGTCCCGCATGAGACCGAATTTCCTGTAGAGTCATTCCTTGCGCGGATGAATAAGCTGCATTCTGCTCTAGCAGCAGGAGATCCGGCAGATATTGGGGCCGTTCGCAATTTGCGTGATGAGCTTGCCGGGCTGGACTTTGCTAAGGATCACAATTTAATTGATCCGATTTGGAAGAAGATTGCAGCAAAGCTGCCCGCAGAAGCAGACCAAGCAAAGCTGAAGGCTGTTTTGTTCAATATGGTTAAGGACATTAGCTTGATTCCATATGACCCGCAGGCTGCAAGTTTAGAGGCGATTCGCAAAAATCCAGAATATCGTGCGGTGTTAGCTGAGCTTGGAGCAGCCGGAGGCGGTGAAACTAGCTTTGTAATAGACGATATTCTCATGTTTTTATTTGGCGATGGTGGTGTTAACCCAGGTGTAGATGGCGCTATAAGGCAGAAGCTTGCCAGCCTGTCACCGACTCAGCTGCTGCAGTTGATTGGGGATAAGCAAGCGATTTCCACACTGCTGCTCCAGAAGACAGAGGAGCTGCTAAGTGAAACCGGCAATTATAAGGTCAGCTCTGTTTTAAGCCAGTTAGGTGTAACAGCGGAGGAGTCTGCTGCGACCATGCTTAACTTCCAAGCAAGATTGAAGATGGATGAGCCAGCAATTCAATCGCTAATTATCGCTTATATGCGCTCCGAAGCTGTCGAGGCTGTCAAAGTCAGTGAAGATGGCCGTGAGCAAAAATTCAGCTTGAAAGTGTTCGGTGTAGATGTTCCGCCGCTTGCGCTAAGGTGGAGCAAAGTATCTGGAAGCAAAGATGTGAAAGTATCTACAAGCGGTACGGTTACGCTTCCGCGAGGCGTTGCCAGCGGATCTGCGGTTGTTCAAGCGACATTGATTAATCCATATGGCGGACAAGCTAAAGTTATATTTGAGAAAGAGGTTACGTTAAAAGCAACAAATGGAGAGGGAGAACACTTCCCGGCAGAAGAATTCCTTGAGAGAATGAATAAGCTTCACGCGGCGCTGCTTGCTGGAGATCCTTCGGATGTGCAGGATGTACGCAATTTGCGCGATGAGATCGCCAAGCTTGATTTTGCCAAGGATCAATCCCTTATTGATCCTGTCTGGGTCAAAATAGCGCCTAAGCTTCCCGCATCGGTTAACCAAGCGGAGCTGAAGAAGACCGTGTTCCAGATCATTCAGTCTGTAGGCTCCCTGCAATATGATCCAGAAGCGAAGGGACTTGAAGCGATTCGAACGAATCCAGAATTCCGTGCTGCACTGAAGACGATTGCCGCTGCAGGCGGGGTAACAAGCCTTAGCATGGATGATTTCCTCGTTCTGTTGTTCGGTGATGGAGCTGACCGCCTAGGTGTTGAAGGGACCGTTCGCAAAATTATCTCGGATATGAAGCCTCAGGAGATCGCTCAGCTGCTCGGCAACAAGGAAAAAATAAATGCGGTTATTATGGAAGCCATGGGTGAAATTTTATCCAAAAAGGATGATTATGCATTAAGCGAGGCGCTGAACAACTTAGGTGTTAAATCGGCTGATGTACGACTATCTGTTTTTAAATTCCAACTAAAGCTGAAATATGATGAGCGGGCCCTTAACGCATTAACAGTTGCTTATATCCGTTCAGAAGTTATTTCGGCGGTGAAGATTACGGATAGCGGAAGGCAGCATGAATACAGCTTGAAGCTGCTTGGCACTGTTTTGCCATCCTCGTTCTTGAAATGGAAGAAAGTATCGGGAAGCAAAGATGTCACGGTCGATTCGCGAGGGAAAGTAACGATTCCGAAAAAGGTTGCTAATGGTACGGCTGTTATTCAAGCGACGTTAGTGAATCCATACGGCKGCTCTGCTAAAGTGATTTTCCAGCAAGAGGTGACGCTAGTTAATGAAGATGTGGAAATTGATCCTAAGGCAGAGTTTAAGAGAATAGCTGAAGAATTGGACAGCAAGCTGAACGAGGTTAAGAAAAAGCTGAAAGCAGCGACCAACGATGAGCAGAAGGCACAACTGATCATGGATGTTGTACAGGCTAGAAATGTAGCTGTTGATGAGATCAATAAAGTAAAAACAACGAACGCGCTGAAAAATAAGGCGATAAACGAAACGAAAAGCAAGGTCAACAAATTGCTTACTACTATTATTATGGAAATCATGCGATCTTAACAAAAAGCAGCCAGTCTTCCTTCTCGTCTAAGAGAAAGGAGACTGGCTTCTTTCTATTCAAAACGGAAGGTGGTATGAGCATAATATGAGCAAGCATCATGCAAGGAAGAAACGGCGTCCGCGGCTTCAGAAGCCGGATACGATTAATATTATTTTAGGCTCGTTAACGCTTATTCTGTTATTTGTGTGGGGCGGTCTCTATTGGAATGAATCATCACAACAATCACTTATTGTGAATGCGAATGGCGCAGCATTAAACGAGCAAGCACAGCTGAGTGAGGAAGAACTGTATGGGACAGCGCCTGAGAAAACGAGTCCAACTGTAGATGGCGTACCGCCAACGACTGACAAAACCGGCAAACCAGTGGAACAGGTGGCGGGTAAGCCTGCTGGAAGTGGAGGGGAAGCTGTACTGCCGGAGAAAGAGGCGGATAAGCCGGCAGGGGAAAATGAAAATCCTTTGCCCGTTCAGACGACGAAGCCATCAAGTACAACTAAACCGAACAAAGGGACGGAGACGAAGCCGAATGATGGTTCAACGTCAACGCCAACGACAAAACCAAAGCCACTGCCTTCGCCTGATCTGCCGAATGTGCCGGAAACGGAAGCTCCAATTACGTCAACAGAAAAGTATGAGCAGCAGATTGTTCAGATTCAAGCTAAGTGTACGCAGGATATGAATGATGTTTTGGCAGGGGCGGAAACAAGTGTTGCACAATTGGATATGTCTGATCCTTACGCGTTTCAGGAGTTAAGCCAGAAATGGATGGATGGGCTTTCGAAGGTGGAAGCGACATGCAGTACGAAAATGCAGGGAATTATTGCACAAGCAGAAAAGGATAAAGTAGAGGCAGAAATTACGGATAAGTGGGAGCAAACGTTCAGCGATCTCATGCTGCAGCTTCAAGGGCAATTCGAGGCGAAGCTGCTGCAATTGATGGGCGGTTGAAGCTAAGAACGTTTGGAGTTCCTTATTTTAATCAAATATAGATATAGTTTATAGATCATTCATCCTTTGGCAAGGTGCGATCGCGGAGTACACGTTCGAGCAAGTTGCGAATTAAATCCAGGTCGTCCTTTTCCAAAGGAACCCCATCCCAGTGAAGCTGTTCATAATTCAAATATTCCTTCGCATTATGATTGAGCTCGATTGGCGGCTCAGGATAATCAGTAAGCCCAAGAAGATAATCAGCGGAAGTGCGCAGCTTGCGTGAAATGGTTTGAATGGATTCAAGAGTCGGCTGTCGATAGCCGGATTCATAGCCTGCATAGGTGCTTTTCGCAACTCCTAAATAATCAGCAACTTCCTGCATCGTTAATTTCCTCGATTTACGCAGCTGTTTAAGGCGCTTCGCAAACATCAATATCCCCCTCTCCAACGTCACAATGTCTATTTTAAATGATCATATTGCTTGCAAGGTAAATGCACACATAATTATATCATGTTTTCCAATTGCATGTACAAATCAGAACACTAGCTTGTTGTAAGCAACCTTACAGCCGCCCAAAGTCCCGCTCTGACTGCGAATTGACTCCATAAGCACATATATGTGCTTACAGCCGCCAAACTCATGATACTTCAAGGCTCTAAGAACATATACGTGCTAACAGCCAATTTAGATCACTATTTCAACGCTGGTTTTACTCAATAAGCACATATATGTGCTTACAGCCGCTAAACTCATGATACTTCAATGCTCTAAGAACATATACGTTCTAATAGCCAGCATAAATCCCCACTACAACGGCCCGCCAAACTCAATAAGCGTATATATGTACCTACAGCTACCAAACTAACATAACTTTAAGGCTTTTAGAACACCGACTTGCTTACAGTCACCTTCACTAATCAACAGCCCTGTATGCCGCCGCCGAAGTCTGTCGTTTTTGCAAAAGCTGCCTAAATACACGGATATTTGAACAATCATTATGGTTTTTTCTAATGAAAGCGCATTCTTTATAAGAGTACTATTAAGAGGTAAATATTTCTTGCCAAAAATTTTGCATGATTGCTAGAAACGTTTACAGCTTATTTTAGCCCATTTATGAAAGGGGAACAAATGCTGAATGAGTAAGCGATTGAAACGGAGCATGTCGTTAGTGTTGGCAGTAGTTATGGTTTTCTGCACGGTTTTTGCTGGATTTACAAATGAGCAAGCAGAGGCCGCGCAAACGACGCAGGCGCAGATGTGGAAGTTTGATTTTGGTTCAGCGCCAGCACCTGCTGGAAGTACAGGCGGTCCTGTTGCGGATGGTTATATCGGAATTACTGGAACGACGCTTTATACACCTGAGAAGGGCTATGGTTTGGATATGAATCTTGCTTCTCGTTTTCGAGGGGCAGAATCACCGGATAACGTAATTAACGATTTTGTTTTGGGAGGAACCAATGTTCCTTTTGTATTCAAAGCGGACATACCTAATGGCAACTATAAGGTCACGCTTTATTCCGGTGATCTTCTTCAAACGACTTCTACCTACAAAACGAAGGTAACGATTGAGGATGTAGCCGGGGAATCTATCAACTCTCGCAGAGCTGTAGAGAGCAAGGCTTATCATGCTTCAGTCGCAGATGGACAACTAAATATTCAACTGACAGGCGATGGAACATTCAGTGTATTGAACGCTGTCATCATCGAACAAGTACTTCCTTCTGCGCCAGAAGGACTCATGCTGACGAGTATAAGCGCAAGCGGAGTTTCAATGAAATGGACAGCTGTCACGGATGCGGTTTACTACCATGTATACCGTACGACTGGCGGCAGTGAGCCAAGTGCGCCGCTTGCTGAGCAAATCAAAGAAACGAGCTATTCCGATGCTAATGTAAGTGTTGGGGATAGCTATACGTATTATGTTTCGTCCGTCAATGCCTTTGGCCAGCAATCGCCTTTAAGCACAGCTAGCGAGGTTGCCTCGATTCCGATGCCGCAGTCTCCTGTTGTTCCAACCAATCTAGCAGTTACCGAAGTAAATGCCGCCTCTACTCTGCTTGCTTGGGGCGCTTCTGCCGGAGCGGCGGACTATGTCATATATCGTTCGGATGCAGTGGATGGGACGTATGCTGAGATTGGCCAATCAGCAGCATTGTCGTATATCGATCAAACTGCGAATACTGCTATCGTACAATATTACAAAATAAAAGCACGGAATGGACAAGTCTTGTCCGACTTCTCGGCTTACGCGGCAAGCACCGTGTATATGCCGCCGATCGTCTTGCCGGATGGAGATGTAAAACTTTTTGATTTTGGAAAAGGTTGGGCAGCCGATGGTTATGTTTCCGTTTCCTCTGCTGCTGCTTATTCCGCGGAGCGAAAATACGGATTCGGTGATCCGGCAAAGGTAAGCTTCGTCGACCGCGGCACAGCGGATGCGCTGCGCTCGGACTTCAGCATCATAAAGGACACATCCTTCATTGTGGATCTGCCGAATGCAGATTACACCGTGTCTCTTATTGCAGGGGATCTGAATGGCGTAACGGATATTTCAATTACGGTCGAGAACATTGAAAAGGTAAAACGACTGGACGGCAATGCGGTTAGGCCAGCAGGTCAATTTCTTGAAATGAGCTTTGATATTGCGCTCGTAGACGGGCAGCTGAACTTCGAGTTTGCGGGGACTGCTCCAAAAATCAACGCGCTCGTCATTACGAAAAAGGCGGAGCGTACACCAGGCGAGCTGCCTACTATTTATCTAGCGGGTGATTCTACAGTACAAACGTACGATCCGTACTGGCTTCCACAAGCGGGCTGGGGACAAATGATTCCAAGCTTTTTCTCTGAAAATGTTATTTTCAAAAATCATGCGATCGGCGGTCGTAGCACCAAAAACTTTATATCCGAAGGCCGCTTGGATGAGGTGCTGAGAGCTATAAAGCCGGGCGATTATTTCCTCGTGCAATTTGGTCATAATGATGCAACGATTAGCGTTCCGGATCGTTATGCATCTCCAGCTGATTACAAAAACTATTTGAAAATGTATGTAAACGGCGCGAAGCAGCGCGGAGCAACGCCAATTCTTGTGACGCCGATGGGCAGGCGCAGCTTCAACGCCGAGACTGGAAAGTTTAACGTCAGCTTCCCAGAATACGTGCAAGCGATGAAGGAAGTTGGGCAGGAGCTTGACGTTAATGTGGTCGATTTGAGCACGCTTAGTATTGCGTATTACGATTCAATCGGTCCAGCAGCAACGTTATCCGTGTTCCTTCATACGCCAGCTGGTGTATACGGAGCATTCCCGAATGGCTCCGCTGATGATACGCATTTCCAAGAATATGGCGCCATCCAGCTCGCGCGTATGCTCTCGGCAGCGATCAAGCAGCTGGATTTGCCTCTTGCTCAATCCGTAAAAGAAATTGAATTGCCAGCAAACGTGCCAGCTAAGCCGACCAGCCTTATCGCTGGAAGCATAAGCAATGCAGGAGCATTGCTCAAATGGGACAAAACAGCAACGGCTGATATTTACAAAATCTATCGCAAGCTTTCCTCAGAGCCGGATAGCGCGTATGCGATGATTGGTACTTCTACACTTCCGACGCTGAATATGGGCGGCCTAGTTGAAGGGAACAGCTATCATGTTTATGTGACAGCAGTGAATGGCAAAGGAGAATCTGCGCCATCCGATCCCATCTTTATTCAAACGAAATCGGCATTGTACAAATATGATTTCGGAACGATTGGCGGTGTAGTTGAGGCCGGTTATACCGAGGTTACTCGCAATACAATCTACACTGCTGAACGCGGGTATGGCATAACAGACAGCACAGGGATGATAGATCGCGACCGCGGAGCGGGTACAGATGCGCTCAGACGAGACTTTGTTGCTTATTTTGGCAAAAGCTATGAATTCAAAGTGGACCTGCCAAACGGTTATTATTCAGTCAAAACCTATACGGGGGACTGGATCGGGTCAACGAAAACGAATATTAATATTGAAAATAAGGATTATGGCACGGTATCATCGGGCAAGGAAAATATTGCTGAACGAGTGTTCAACATGATTGCCGTTAAGGACGGGCAGCTGAACATGATCCTCAGCGGCCAGACTGCTCATTTGAATGGGATTGAAATAACGCCGCTGCTTCTAGCGCCTACGAAGCTAAAACTAAACGATCTTGATTTGAGCAGCAACCCAATTAAGGCAGAGCTTTCATGGACGGGAATTGCGGATGCTGTAAAATATCATGTTTATCGCAAGGCTACTGTCGCAAGCAGCGCTGAGCTGCTAGGCGTGACGATGCAGCCAACGTTTACTGATACTAGCGCGTATGTTGGCCTTGAGTACGTATATTCGGTGTCGGCAATAGACAATACCGGATTTGAGTCGGTGACCTCTAATTTCCTGCAGGTGTCCATGATTGATCCGAATGTGGAGAAAGCAGCTATTCCATCTGGCCTTGCGCTTGCTTCCATTCACAAAAACGATATCAGCTTCACTTGGGATGCCGTTCCACAGGCAAGAATGTACAATGTGTATCGCGCCAAAGAAGCGAATGGCCCTTATACATTGATTGGAAAGTCATCTACGGCAGCTTATACCGACAACACCGTTTTGACGACGATTCCTTATTACTATAAAGTGGCCTCTGTCAATGAGGGCGGCATTTCTGAGCTGTCGGGTGCTTTGGAGACGCAGGCAATTACAACGCTTGTTCGCGCAATGGAGTATCTGGATCGTTCGCCTGTAGCCATTAAGACGGAGAACGGCAACTATTTGGGATGGCGTATGTTAGGACTTGATCCAGATTCAATCGGCTTCAATGTTTATCGTGACGGCGTCAAGCTTAACGATGAGCTGATCACGAAGAGCACGAACTATGTGGATACGGCGGGTACAGACACATCCTCGTACCATATTACTTCGGTGCTGAGCGGTATTGAGCAGGCGGCGACCAGCAGCTTCGGCGTTTGGCAAAAGCAGTACAAATCAGTGCCGCTGCAAAAGCCAGCCGATGATTATACGAAGGACGGACAGCCGTACACGTATTCAGCGGGTGATGCTAGCGTAGGGGATCTCGACGGTGACGGTAAATATGAGATTGTCATGTTATGGTCGCCATCAAACAGCAAAGACAATTCCCAAGCCGGTTATACGGGCATTGTGTATATGGACGCTTATAAGCTTGACGGCACGCGGCTATGGCGCATTAATCTCGGACCAAATATTCGAGCAGGAGCGCATTATACGCAGTTTATGGTTTATGACTTGGATGGTGATGGACGTGCGGAAGTAACGTTCAAGACAGCGGATGGTACGATTGACGGAACGGGCAAAGCCATCGGCGATCCTAGCAAGGATTATCGCAACAGTACCGGATATGTTTTGTTAGGCAATGAATATTTAACCGTATTCGAAGGCTTAACTGGAAAAGCGCTTGCCACAACAGAGTATGATCCGCCTCGCGGTGATGTTGCAGCGTGGGGAGATGCTTACGGCAATCGGGTAGACCGTTTTCTAGCAGCGGTCGCGTATCTTGACGGCGAGAAGCCGAGCTTAGTTTTTAGCAGAGGGTATTACACGCGAACGGTGCTTGCCGCTTATGACTATCGCAATGGTCAGCTGACGAAGCGGTGGGTATTTGACTCTAACGATGAAGGAAACGGCTCCTTTGCAGGCCAAGGGAATCACAATTTATCGATAGGCGATTCGGACGGCGACGGCAAAGACGAGATTCATTTTGGCGCGATGGGTATTGATGACGATGGCAAGCCGCTCTACAATACGGGACTTGGCCACGGTGATGCGATGCACTTTGGCGACCTCGACCCTGAACGTCCGGGACTGGAAATATTCGCTGTACAAGAGCATAGCGACTCTCCATACGGGATGGATTTGAAGGATGCGCGTACAGGCGAAATTATTTGGGGTATTCATACCGGCGTAGATACGGGCCGCGGGATGTCAGCTGATCTCGATCCAAGATATTTGGGTGAAGAGATGTGGAGCGCCAATATTGTAAGTAGCGAGCATATCCCGGTTACAGGATTGTACAGCGCTAAAGGCGAGAAAATAACGACGAGCATCCCAAGCTCGACAAACTTTGGCGTATGGTGGGATGGCGATCTGCTGCGCGAGCTGCAGGATTATAATCGCATCGATAAATGGGATTATATGAATGCAAAAACGGTTAATTTATTGACCGCAGTTGGCTCCGCTACAAATAACTCGACGAAAGCGAACTCTAGCTTGCAGGCTGATTTGTTCGGCGACTGGCGTGAGGAGATCATGTGGCGTTCAGAAGACAGCAGTGAATTTAGAATCTACTCTACTGTGGATGAAACTGAATATCGCATTCGCACGCTGATGCATGATCCGAACTATCGTTTAGGAGTAGCTTGGCAAAATGTTGCTTATAATCAGCCGCCGCATCCAAGCTTCTATTTAGGAGACGGAATGGCGATGCCAGCAGCTCCAAATATTCAATATATTCAAGCGCTAGTTACCTCGATAACGGTAACAGCGGCAGGGCAAGCTGATTCTGTTAAAGTAGGCAGCACGCTCCAGATGAATGCAGAGGTTCATATGGACACTGCGGCTAACAAAAATGTTGTTTGGTCAGTTGTGAATGAGGATGGCAGCTCTACTGCTCTGGCAGCAATCGGAACAGATGGCCTGCTTCATGCGGCAGCGGAAGGAAAGGTAACCGTCATAGCGACGGCTGCGGATGGATCGGGTGTAAAAGGGGAGAAAAAAATTACCCTGCTTGCGAATCCAGTCGTTTCACCAAGTCCAACACCGACACCAACACCAACTCCAAGTCCAACACCGGATTCACCGCCTGGTGGTACAGCGCCAACTCCAGCACCTGCTGGCAATCAAGTAACGGTTGAAGCAGTGACAGTGAACGGAAAAGCGACAGCGGTGGTAGAAGCTGCGGATCTCCAAAAAGCGATCGAAACAGCAGCGAAATCGCTCGCCATTAAGGTGAATGCGGTAGGGTCTGCCAAATCAGTAGAGATCAGCATTCGTGGCGGTGCGTTTGCGGGCTTGAATACGAAGGATGAATTATCTTTAACCATTGATACGGGCTCGGCAAAAGTAACCCTTTCAAGCAAAGCACTTAAGGGTGCGCTTGGCGCAGGTACAGAAACGCTAAAACTATCAATCGATAGGATGGATACTTCTGGACTCTCCGAGGCTATTCGAGAGAAAGTTGGCGATGGAACCGTCTATGATTTCAATCTATATGTAGGCGATAAGAAAATAGGTGAATTCGCGGGCGGCAAGCATGCACTTGAGATAAGTGTTCCTTATGTGCTTAAGCCAGGTGAGAAGCCGGGCAATGTGGTTGTTTATTATATCGCAGACGATGGCAAATTCGAAATCGTTCGCAATGGAAAGTATGATGCAAAAACAGGGACGATCACCTTCAAGACGAATCATTTCAGCTATTATTCTAGCCTATATGCGGCATCTGCATTCACGGATCTGAATCAAGCTTTATGGGCAATCGATCCGATTGAAGCATTGGCAGCGCGCAGCATTGTTAATGGCTATGGAGATGGCAGCTTCCAGCCAAATGGCGAGGTGACACGAGGAGCATTTGTGAAAATGCTGATGCTGGCATTAGAGCTTGAAGACAGCGAAGGCGTAAGCAGCTTTAGCGACGTGAAAGCAGGCGCATGGTACGCCAGCTCAATTGCCGCAGCTGAGAAGCTTGGCATAATAAAAGGCAAGTCTGACGGAACCTTTGGCGTGAACGAGCTTATCTCACGGCAGGATATGGCCGTTATGGCCTACCGTGCAGCTGAGGTGGCTGGCTTGAAGCTTGTGAGCGGAAGCGCAATTGCTTTCACCGATCAGAAGGAGATTGCCGATTATGCAGTCAAGGCTGTTCAGGAAATGCAGTCGACAGGCATTCTGAACGGCATGTCGGGTAATACATTTATGCCAAATGGATGGAGTACAAGAGCACAGGCAGCAAAAGTCATTTATTCGATGATGAGCATGCTCGAATAAAATACGTCAACTGAGTAGATCCCTACAGCGAAGGAAAGCCGAGTGATTCGGATTCCGCAGCTATAGGGATTTTTTATTCAATAATATCTTGAATATGCCATGGGGACTTAGCAGTTTCTCGTTTGAACATAAAGGTATAGACGCTGCTTCGGCGAGGCTTATTCAGCTGATGGATGGATACAGGCAATCTTATTTCGGTCGTTAAAGCATCACCAAGCTCATCGGTGTGGATCTGACCTTTGGATTTTGGCGGGATTTGCTCTCGTATGGAAACGAGTGACTCCATGACATGTAAGATGGAAGCGAGCTTTTCCTTAGGCATTTCTTTGGCGAGCGGAAGCAACAACTCATGGTCTTGATGATACATCGCTTCAACGAAGCTTCTAGCCAGAACGCTCGGCTGAACAGATTCGAAATAAGGTTTGATTTGACCAGCAGCCTTATGTACCATCATTTGGTGCGCAGGGTCTGGCGTATCTGATTTATGGGTGGAGCTGCCTAGAAAATGAATGCAAAAGTGACCAGAGAAGCCATTCTCCGGAATGCCGTCTCCGCCATGCGGCATGCCATTCATAGAAGCAGCGAGCCAGGTATCGCCGGAGTGGACGAGTATGGCTTTTCTTTTCCAGCTCCATTTGTCATTATAAATTTGCTTCATAACACGGGAATCTTCTTTCGTTAATGGCTGTACATCTGCATGATCACTGCCAGCGCGCCGCTGTACATGGAATGTTAATCCCGTCTCCAGCTCCGTCACGGAAAACATGCTTTTTTTAGGCAAAAGCTCCGTTGCTTGCTGCCATGTCAACAATTTCCCGTAATGCTGTGTCCGCAAACCTTCGGCTAATCGAACCAACTTCTTAGCCAGCTTATCAGGCAAAATTATTTTTTCTGCTTTTGCTTCGTTCCAGAGCTGTCCAGAGCGATCCAAGCGATAATGTACCGTTTCAGCAGACTTTAGTGCGATGTCTATATCGGAGTAATAGTCTATTTCAGCTTCAGGGACATGCTTGGATTGACGCAAAGCGGCATTCATTTCTTGGCTTTCAATTTGCAGCTCGCTCATAAATGAGGATTGTTGACCAGAGCGGACAGTCATAATCATTATATGTTGCTGCTGCTCATTTGATTTTTTGGGCTTCAACATCATCGTCTGCGCAGCGGCATCGTTGGCTTGTAAGATTAACAGCGATATARGAACGAATACAACAACAGCTGCTTGTCTCCAGATCCGGGTCATAAGTTGTCCTCCTCCAATCCCAATTGTCGTTATCTTTATATTCAGCCATTTTCACGTTAATTATGTGGTCACCGCGCATGCATGCTTCTGCCTAAAATGATTCATACTAGCACGGATACTACTGTATAGGGGTGATTAACGACAATGGGATTGCCGTGGATTCTGGCCATATTGTTTTTGTTCCAGCAAGGAGCATATTCTGATTCTTTAGTTATCGAGCATGAAGGCCATGCGATTTCGGAAATGAAACGTGCACAGTATAGCGATTCGATGACTGGCATTCCGCTCGTTAATCAAGAGAAGCTTGATAAATTTATGGATGAGCTTGATAAACGTGTGCAGAAGGCTCCTATTAACGCAGCGCTTGATGGAGCGGGGAGAATCATGTCCGAGCAGACAGGAAGCAAGCTTAATCGGAAAGCGTTCGAGGAGCTGTTTTACAGCTTTATTTTTGAAGGGGAACTATTAAAGCTTGAGACTCCTATGCTAACGACTTATCCGAAAGTAGACAGCGAGCTGCTCTCGAACATCAAAATCAAAAAAATTGGACTCTATGCTACATACTACAACTCACGCAACAAAAACCGTTCTCATAATGTTGAATTAGCTGCGAAAGCAATTAATAACCATGTCGTTTTCCCGGATGAACGGTTTTCTTTTAATGAGGTTGTTGGCATGCGGACAAGGGAAAAAGGGTATTTGCGTGCTCCAGTCATTGTGAGGGGAGAAGTTTCGGAAGACGTCGGCGGCGGTATTTGTCAAATTTCATCTACCCTCTTTAATGCGGTGGACCGGGCAGGACTCAAAATTGTTGAGCGCTACTCACACAGCCGGCATGTCAAATATGTTCCTCCAGGACGCGATGCGACGGTAAGCTGGTATGGGCCGGACTTTGTGTTTCAAAATAAATATGATCAGCCTATACTCATTCGTGCTTATGCGCAGGGAGGGCAGGTTAGCATCGTTATTTGCTCTTCGGAAGACGTTAATGCAAAAACGAGACAAGTGCCCAGCGCTTCGAAAAAATTGCCTGAGGAAATCAAGCTGGAGATGGATGCTGGCGGCTCGGAGCCAAAGAAATAACATAAAAGTTTAGATTAGGGACTGCCAGTTGGCAGTCTTTTTATTATGTAATTTATTGCTAGATCTTAATTGCAAAGTAAAGTAAAGCAAGGGAGAGATGCTTATGGATAACAAAATTGTTTTTTTCGATGTAGATGGAACGATTACGCACCATGAGGATGGCAGCATTTCAAATCAAACAAAAAAAGCGATAAAGGCGCTAATCGACAAAGGAATCAAGGTCGTTGCTGCAACAGGCAGGCCGTTATCCATGTGCGAAGAAATAAGAGAACTCGGAATCGATACGTTCATCACAGCAAATGGCGCGTATGTAAAACATAAGTAAGAGATCATTCATAAATTGCCGATGGACAAAATGATTATGAGACAAGTATTTGATTTTGCTCATACCAATGACCACGGGTTATCCTTTTATATTGCCTTTGGCGATGGCGAGAACGACATAGATATGCTCGAATTTGTAGGGCTAGGCATTGCGATGGGCAATGGGAGTGAACGGCTAAAAGAAGCAGCTGATTTTGTTACCAAAAAGTCGAGCGAGGACGGAATTGAGTTTGCGCTCAAAAAGTATGGGATTATATAACCCTTTCCTTCTTAAACGAAGGTGGGAGGCTTTTTTGATGACGGTTTGGTACGAAAGGGTTGACACCGCTAAGCGATTTCGTGATGATGGAGTAGAGCATGTAGCGGAAGGAGCTGACCTAAGATGAATTTAATAGTGGAACAACCAGCAGCTCGCTGGTACAAAAAAGAAATGGGTCTTTCCGATGGTGATGCGATTCGTATTTACGTTCGCCTGGGCGGCTGCGGCAGYGTTCATCCAGGACTTTCACTTGGCATTATGAAGGATGAGCCCAAGACAGCGGGACTTCGTGATGTCGTAGAAGGTATTACCTATTTTATAGAAGATGACAATCTGTGGTATTTGGATAATAAGACGCTTCGCATTTCTTTTGACGAGAAGTATGAAGAAATTAAAATGGTTGTGGAATAACCACATGGCATAGCAGGACAACAAAAAAGGAGCAGCTCCAATAGGTCATAAACCTTAAAGAGCTGCTCCTTTATTGCGTGTTGGCGCTTATTTGCTACTTATCAAGAGGCGATTCTGCTTCAGTTTTGTCCTGACATGAGCTTTTTGAGCAATTGCAGCATTTGCCGTTATGACGATGACCAGCTGCCTTGTCTTTATCATGGGGTGCTCCGTTTTTTGTATTCTCCTTGTTATCCTCATTTAAAGATGTCTGTATGTCCACTTTGTTTACCGCCATCCTCTCATTTGCCGATCACTTATTTCTATTATAAAAGTATGATCATGGAGGCCGCATCGGGGAACCTCCCTATTTGCTAAGCAGCTTTCGCATAGAAACCCTTAGCTATAGTTCAGGGAGTTCCCCGACATACAAATGGAAGAGAATCCCCTAAACTAAAGGTGTAGCAAACGAAAGCGAGCACAGCATAAACGATTAACACCACACATTAGGAGGATTTCATATGGAGCATGCTCCTTTGAGAAGGGTTGAACAGCTTGCTTTGAAGAAGCAAAAGGTGTTTCTGACAAGCAAGCTGAGATATATATTGCGAGCCATGTTAGCGAGTATGTTTATCGGATTTGGCGTAATCGTAGCGTTTAAGACAGGCAGCTTTTTCTATGAGTCACATAGTCCGCTAACCTATCCAATGGCGGCGATAACGTTTGGTGCAGCAATCATTCTAATCTCATATGGCGGAGGAGATCTTTTTACAGGAAACACCTTCTATTTCACCTTTGCAGCTCTTAGGGGCAAAATGCGCTGGCTAAACGTTGTAAAGCTATGGTGTGCAAGCTACGCAGGCAACTTTCTTGGTGCAGTTGCTTTCGCCCTTCTCATATGGGCAACCGGATTGTTCAGCGATGCATCCGTTAATGGATTTTTACTCAGTGTCGTAGAGAAGAAGCTTCACGCTCCGGTATGGGAATTGTTTTTCCGAGGTGTATTGTGTAACTGGCTGGTCTGCTTAGCGTTTTTTGTTCCGATGTCACTGCGCGGAGATGGGCCGAAATTGTTCGCTATGATGCTATTCGTATTCTGCTTCTTTATTTCAGGCTACGAGCACAGCATCGCTAATCTTTGCACCTTCGCCATTGCGCTTGTGCTGAATCATCCGGGAACCATTTCACTCGAAGGCATGATTCATAATCTTGTACCTGTAACACTAGGTAATTTAATCGGTGGCTCCGTCCTTATGGGCGTTATGTATTATTTCGTAAACAAACCATTTGAAGAGGTGGAATAACAATGAAAAAATCAAAAGTTGTCGTTATTGGTGTAGGAGCAGTAGGATCCACAACAGCCTATACGCTGCTGCTTCGCAGCCGGATGGATGAGCTTGTGTTAATAGATGCGAATGCAGGCAAAGCAGTTGGGGATGCGCTTGATATGAACCACGGGATGCCATTCCTTGGTCAGACTAAAGTATGGGCAGGAACTTACGAGGACTGTAAGGATGCGGATATCGTCATCATTACAGCTGGAGCAGCACAGAAGCCTGGGGAGCCAAGGCTGAATCTATTAAAGCGCAACATTGCCATCTATGAAAGCATCGTATCCGAAGTATTGAAATACAATGATGACGGCATTCTATTAATCGCGACGAATCCGGTAGATATTATGAGTTACTTCTGCCAGAAAAAGTCGGGCTGGCCAACTCACCGTGTTATCGGTTCGGGCACATTGCTCGATAGTGCTCGTTTCCGCTACCTGATCGGCGAGCGATTGCAGCTTGACCCGCGCAGCGTACATGCCCATATCATTGGGGAGCATGGGGACTCCGAGCTTCCATTATGGAGCCTCGCAAACGTAGCTGGTTCGTCCATCTCGCTTAGCGAGGAAGAAAAGTCCGACATCTTTACGCATACGAGAGATGCAGCCTACGAAATCATAGAAGCGAAAGGTGCCACTTATTACGCTATTGCGTTAGCACTGGATCGCATTGTAACTGCGATACTATCCAATGAGTCGGCTGTACTCAATGTATCCACGTTAGTAGAAAACTACCACGGCATATCAGATGTATACATGGGTGTTCCGTGCGTCGTTGATCGCAATGGAGTAAGAGAGGTGCTGGACATTCCGATTACAGAGGAAGAAAAAGCGCTGCTGCACCGTTCGGCGAACAAGCTGAAGGAACTGATTGAAACGATCTCGGTTTAGACAAAAATAAGAGGAGCTGATCGTCATGGTAACCAAATGGCTAAGCGAAAACAAATATGCAGCGGGCTTAATGCTTGTGCTGCGGGTGTACTTGGGATGGCAATGGCTGAGCGCTGGTTGGCATAAGCTTGGCGGATTTGATGCCAGCGGATTTTTAAAAGGAGCTATCGGCAACCCAGTAATGGATAAAGCGACAAACGAATTAGTTTATCCGACGTTCACTGCATTTCTAGAACATGTTGCTCTTCCGAATGCAGGCATCATTAACTTTCTCATTCCCGTTGGTGAATGTTTGGTAGGGCTTGGACTTATTGTTGGCGCACTTACGACAGCTGCAGCATTTTTCGGATTATTAATGAACTTCATGTTTATGTTTGCTGGTACGGTATCGACTAACCCTTGGATGCTGCTGATCGGAATTATTGTATTCATCGCTGGCACGAACGCAGGCAAATTCGGTATTGATTACTTTGCCCTTCCTTATCTGCGCAAATTATTTAAGAAAGGCAACCGCAGCGATAGCGGGTATGCGGACAACAATACAATCCCTCGTTAGAGCGGAACGAATGTAGAGAATAAGGGTTGCTCCAAAAGTAGGTTTATCTGCTTTTGGGGCAACCCGTTTTTTTTGCTCGATTGACATGAACTCCTTAGTTTGTTACTTTAATTATATATATTCGTATTGGTTTAGTTGGATTTAAGTGAGTGGAGGTGTGTCAAATCAACATTGAGAATATAGAAGCATTCGTCTATGTCATCCATTGTGGAAGCTTTAATAAAGCAGCTGACGCGTTGTATTTGTCTCAGCCTTCTGTAACAGCAAGAATTAAGTCCCTTGAGCAGGAGCTCGACTGCAAGCTGTTCGATCGAAATGGCAAACAGATTCAAATAACGGAAGACGGTAAACGATTTCTCCCTTATGCCCAGCAGCTGCTGCTCATCTATCAGAAGGGCAAGCAGCATATTAATCAGAAGAAGTCACTGCCGAACGAGTTCCGAATTGGCTGTACCGTGTCTGTCTCCAATTATATTATTCCTGACTTATTGCCTCGCTTGAAGAAGAAATTTCCAAACACTCACTATAAAATTGTCACAAGCACCACGGATGAGATTGTGAATAAAGTGCTGAGCAAGGAAGTGGATATTGGCTTTGTTCGCAAGGTGAATCATCCAAGCCTGCAATCGACGAAGTTCTATGAAGATCCAATACGGCTGCATGTGTATCATGGGCATCCGTTCTTAACAACGGATATGCTGACGGTTGAGGCGATTGCTGAACAGCCGCTCGTTTTTTTTGAATGCGGCTCATTGGATTGGCTTCGCATTCATCGTATATTCGAGAATTTGGAGCTGCCGCCCAACATTCAAATTCAGACGGACAATTCCGAAATGGCCAAAAAGCTTGTCATTCAGAAAGCAGGCATCGCGTTTCTTCCAGGCTTATGCGTCCAGCAGGAGCTGCAGGATGGGAAGCTTTATCCGATACGCGTCCCGGAGACGGAAGGTATTTTTTTGCAGACGAACCTCATTTCGCATCATGGAGAGCATCTGGAATTTGTACATGCCATTACGGAAATAAGCAAGCAATTAGCAGATGCGGAGCTAAGCTTATCAGCAAATATAAATCTGTAATATAAAAACTCTATTATTCGATAGGCGCTTGATATGGTACATTCATAATTACAGTTAAGCCGATATGAATAGTGAACTTAATCACATTCGTCCGCTGCTCCTACTGAAGCAGCGGACGTTTTTTGTTGATAAAAGCATCATTGGATTATTCAATTTTCTTATAGAAGATCTCTATAAGCTATAGGATTGACGAAGCTGGCAGTCCGGTGATAAAGTGAATTCAACACAATTCTTACTTAACAGGTAGGAATTATAAGGATTTAAACATTTAGGGGGAAAAAGAAAATGAAAAAACGTTTCGTTTTATCGATTGCACTCGTCCTTGCCCTTACAGTTGCTGGCTGCGGAAGCAATAAAAACAACACCGGCGGCAGTGTGGAAACAGGAAGCGGAGAGGCTTCCAAATCCGTAACAAAAATTGTTGTTGGCACAGGAACACAATTCCCTAAAGTTTGCTTTATAGATGAGAATGGCAAGCTTACTGGTTTCGATGTAGAGCTTGTAAGAGAAATTGATAAACGTCTTCCAGATTATGAATTTGACATTCAAACGCTTGAATTTACGAACCTGCTGTTAAGCTTGGAAACGAAAAAAATTGACATGATTGCACATGAGATGGAGCAAAATCCGGAACGCGTACAGAAGTACCTCTTTAATAAAGAGCCTTATGCGCACTGGAGAAACAAGATCATAGTAGACAAGGACAATAATTCAGTTCAAACGTTGGCTGATCTAAAAGGTAAAAAAGTGCTAACAACGGCAACAAGCGCAGCGGCAACGATTCTTGAGAATTACAATAAGGAAAACGGAAACGCGCTTGAGCTTGTGTATCAAAATGGCGGTGCAAACGACAACGTATCGCAAGTAACCTCGGGCCGAGTGGATGCCTTCCTCGCTGCTGACTTTACTTTATCGTTAGTTGATCCGAAGAAAGAGCTTAAAGCAGTAGGTCCGGCACTGAGCGAAGCAGACATCTTGTTCATGTTCCGCAAGGACGATCCGGAGCAGCAAAAGCTTTCTGATGCAGTTGATGTGGTAATCAAAGAACTGAAAGCAGACGGTACGCTGGCTAAGCTTAGCTCAGAATGGCTGGGCGATGATTTTACTTCCCAAGAAAAATAAACCCATTTGAAAGGTGAGATGGCTAAGGTGGGAGAACCTTTTGATATCAGCTACGTGTTCGAGTATCTAATAAAGCTGCTGCCTACCTTGAAAGTCACTCTTCTTATTGTGGTGAGTTCCATCGTACTTGGGGTTGGCGTCGGATTTATCGTCGCCTTTCCCCAGCTTTATAAGATTCCGGTTCTAAGACGGTTTTCGCAGGTGTATTTATCTTTTTTTAGAGGGACGCCTATACTCATTCAGCTATTTCTGTTTTATTACGGCTTGCCTGAAGTTTTGAAGCTTTTTCATTTGGATGTGGCTAAAGTGCCGGCATTATATTTTGTCATCCTTACTTATGCGCTGCACAGCGGAGCCTATATAGCGGAGATGATTCGCGCGGCTGTCGGGGCAGTGGATCGGGGCCAGGTTGAAGCAGCTTATGCGGTAGGAATGACGGGTTTCCAAGCTTTTACCCGAATTGTACTACCTCAAGCCGTTTCGATTGCA
The DNA here is from genome assembly GCF_052113545.1 of Paenibacillus sp. TAF43_2. Classification (NCBI taxonomy): domain Bacteria; kingdom Bacillati; phylum Bacillota; class Bacilli; order Caryophanales; family Paenibacillaceae; genus Paenibacillus; species Paenibacillus sp. TAF43_2. Next base: position 31,970 of record NZ_JBFRDK010000011.1, on the reverse strand, counting down.
TTGCCGGTATTCTCTAATCTTGTCATTGCAAATTTGAAGGATACATCACTCGCCTTTTCGTTAGGTATTATGGAATTAACAGGAAAATCACAGACACTGGCTGTTATGTCCAGGCATTTCCTTGAAACGTATGTATCGCTCGCGATTATCTACTTTATTTTGAGCTTTGGGCTTGAGAAGCTGTTCCATTTGATCGAACGCAGGTTATTGAAGCACGAGCGCCGCATCGCGGTAGAAGACAAAGAACCTCTTATCAAAAAAGATAAAGCAAGGCGGTTTGCAGCCGGAATAGGCTTTGGCAGAGGAGGAAGGGAAAATGAAGCTTGATTTCGCATTCATATGGACGGCGTTTGTTCAGCTTTTGAGCGCGGTGCCAACGGCTTTGGCGATTACGTTCGTTTCTGTTTTTTGCGGCTTCCTCATTGGCACATCTGTAGCTGTCATTAGACTTTATAAGATTCCAGTCCTTTATCCTATCGCCGTTTCCTATGTTACCGTCATCCGCGGAACTCCTATGCTAACGCATTTATTGCTTATTTATTTCGGTTTGCCGATTATCGTTGATGGTATAGCAGAGGCGTTAGGCTTATCGTTCCGTTCGGTCTCGATTCCCATGATAGGGTTCGCTTATATTTCTTTCTCGATTACGGCTGGYGCATACATGTCTGAGGTTGTCAGATCGGGACTGCTTGCGGTTAACCGCGGACAAATGGAAGCAGCGTATTCCATTGGAATGACGACCTCTCAGGCGATGCGCCGAATTATTTTGCCCCAAGCCTTTGCCGCAAGCTTGCCTAACTTATCGAACTCGGTAATTGGCATGCTGCACGGATCAACGCTGGCTTTTACAGTGTCGGTTGTTGACATTAATGCAAAAGCGCAAATCGTTGCTTCAACAAACTGGAAGTTTTTTGAGGCTTACCTTGCCGCAGCTCTTATTTTCTGGGGATTAACCTTTTTCATCGAGCGACTGACCGCGTTAGCCGAGAAGCGCTTTAACCTGTACAACAGAGGCGGTGTCTCATGATTAAGCTGACGCAAATTAAGAAGAGCTTTGGACGCAATGAGGTGCTCAAAGGAATCGATCTTACAGTCAAAAAAGGCGAGGTTGTTGCAATACTCGGGCCAAGCGGCTCCGGCAAAACAACGCTGCTGCGCTGCATCAATTATTTAGAGAAGCCAAGCGACGGTCAAATTTCGATTGATGATTTCACCGTTAATTGCAAGCGTCCCGATAAAAAAGGAATTCATACGCTTCGGCAAAAAAGCGCAATGGTTTTCCAGCAATATAATTTATTTAAGCATAAGACGGCAATTGAAAATGTAATGGAAGGTCTCCTCATCGTTAAGAAGCTTCCGAAGGAAGAGGCGCGGCAAAAAAGCGAGGAGCTGCTTGAAAAGGTTGGTCTTGGCAATAAGCTGCATGCTTATCCGAGCGAGCTCTCTGGCGGACAACAGCAGCGTGTGGGCATCGCTCGCGCGCTGGCGCTAAATCCAGAAGTTATTTTGTTCGATGAGCCGACTTCGGCGCTTGATCCAGAGCTGGTTGGCGAGGTGCTTAGCGTTATTCGCAAAATCGCAAAAGAAGGCATCACGATGATTATCGTGACCCATGAAATGAGCTTTGCGCAGGATGTTGCCAGCCATGTTGTCTTTATGGACGGCGGGGCGATCGTTGAAGAGGGCAGGCCTAACGATATTTTCACCAATCCGAAAGAAGAACGAACCAAGCAATTTTTGAAACGGATCACACCTGAGGGTGTCTATTCCATCTAACACATAGAGGAGCGAATCAATATGTCACTCAAAATTGGCATTCTGGATCAAAGTATAATTTTTCCTGGTCAAACTGCTGCTGAAGCCTTGGCGAATACCGTGAGGCTGGCGCAATTGGCAGAAACGCTTGGTTTCGAGCGCTTCTGGGTATCTGAGCATCATGATTCTCCCGGGATGGCGGGGTCCTCGCCAGAGGTGCTTATTGCTTATTTGCTGGCTCAAACATCATCCATTCGCATTGGTTCAGGCGGCGTAATGCTCCAGCATTACAGCCCTTATAAAGTTGCAGAAAATTTTAATGTGCTTGCTTCACTCGCGCCAGGAAGAGTTGAGCTTGGCATCGGGCGAGCGCCAGGCGGATTGCCGCGTTCTACGAAAGCTTTGCAGAAGGGAGTAGCGGAAGCCGATACTTTAGCTGAGAAGCTGACAGAGCTGGAGCACCTGCTCCATGATAAGACTGGTGAAGAGCATCCGCTGGCTGGGCTTGTTGCAAGTCCGCTGCCGAAGCAGCCTGCTGACATTTTCTTGCTTGGCACAAGCTTATCAAGCGCGGAGCTGGCTGCGGAGAAGGGTTATCCGTATGCTTTTGCATTATTCATTAATAACGATCCGGATACGGCTCAAAAGGCGATAAATACGTATCGGAATAAATTTAATCGGTCGTTTGGCGGAGAGCCTAAAGCGATTTTAGCGTTGTCAGTAATAGCGTCCGATTCGGAGGAAGAAGCGAATGAGCTGGCAGGTCATTTTAAAAATGTGAGAGTTACACTGGCAAGCGGCAAGACTGTAAATGTTGGCACGCTGGATCAAGCGAAGGAATTTGCTAGGCAGGCGGGAGAGACATATACAGCAGATGAAAGGGATGCGGATATTACCCGCGGCACAAAGGAGACGGTTCGCAAACGACTGCTTGAAATTGGGGAGCAGTATGGCGTGGATGAGTTTATTTTTACGACAATTATTCCTGATTTCGCCAAGCGTGTACGATCCTTCGAGCTGCTTAAGGAAGCCTTTGAAGGAGAGTTGGTATGAGCGATTTCTCAGCTGAATTCATAGAAGAGAAGTTGATAGCCATTCGAAGGCAGCTGCATCAGCATCCTGAGCTTTCTCATGAGGAGTTCGAGACGACGGCTTCCATACGCGGCTGGTTAACGGAGGCGGGCATTCGAGTTGTTGATTATGGACTTCAAACCGGTGTCATTGCAGAGATTGGAGGATTGCATGGCGGCCCGATTGTCGCGGTTCGCGCGGATATAGACGCACTGCCGATACAGGAGGAGACGGGTCTTGCATTTGCTTCAACAATTCCGGGTAAAATGCATGCCTGCGGACATGATTTCCACACGGCGTCGATTATAGGAACTGCTCTTTTGCTCAAGGAACGGGAGCAGGAGCTGCAAGGAACGGTGCGCTTGTTGTTCCAGCCTGCGGAAGAAAAAGCAAAGGGTGCTCAGAAGCTTATTGCAAGCGGAGCTTTGGAAGGCGTGAGCGCGGTGTTCGGCATGCATAACAAGCCGGATCTCCCAGTTGGAACGATTGGAATTACAGGCGGGCCAATCATGGCGGCAGCTGATGGTTTTGTCGTTGAAGTGGAAGGCCGCGGCAGTCATGCTGCAGTACCTGAAGCGGGTCTTGATCCGATCGTAACCGCGGCGCATATGATTACGGCGCTGCAATCGATCGTAAGCCGCAGCGTAAGTGCGCTGGACAGTGCGGTTGTTAGTGTGACAAGGCTTAATGCGGGAACCGCTTGGAATATTATTTCGGACAAAGCGGTATTTGACGGTACGCTGCGTACGTTTGAAGAGCATGTCCGCACGACAGTGCGCGAGCGCTTTGATCAGGTCGTAAATGGTGTAGCATCGGCGTTTGCAACGAGTGCGAAAGTGAAGTGGCTGGAAGGGCCGCCGGCAGTTGTCAATGATCAGAAGTGGGCCGATCAAGCTTCGATAACAGCGAATGCTCTTGGCCTTGCAGTGGTGAAGCCGACGCCTTCTCCGGCAGGCGAGGATTTTGCGTTTTATTTGAAGGAAGCCGAAGGGGTGTTTGTGTTTTTTGGCACAGCCGGCTCACAGGAATGGCATCATCCAGCCTTTGATTTAGATGAAAAAGCATTGCCGATTGCTGCTTCTTTTTTTGCTTCCCTTGCTGTGGATGCTCTGTGCAAGCTGGCGGGCGAGAATGCGCCGGGAGGACGACAACATTCCGAAATCATATGACGTGATCATCGTTGGGGCAGGCTCCATGGGAATGAGCGCAGGTTATGAGCTCGCAGCCCGCGGAGCAAGGACTCTGCTCATTGATGCTTTTGATCCGCCGCATAATATGGGAAGCCATCACGGCGAGCCGCGTCTAATCCGGCATGCCTATCATGGCGGCGATACTTATGTGAAGATGGCGATTCGAGCTGATGAGAGGTGGCTGGCACTCGAGAAAGCAACGGGGGAAAAGCTGCTGGAGCGATCGGGCGTGCTCAATATGGCAGAATCGAGCTTTTACAATTACGAAGGCAGATTAGGCGATGCTATTGCTAATGGCGTTCAAGTGGAGCTGCTGCGTGCGGAAGAAATTAATCGGCGTTTTCCAGGTGTTCAATTGGCTGATTCCTTCCAAGGGATGTACGAGCCGAATGCGGGTTACTTGTACAGTGAAAAATGTGTTGCAGCTTATAAGCAGCAAGCTTTAGCAACTGGAGCGGAGCTTCTGGTAAACAGCTTCGTTACAGATATTCAGGCGAATGCTTCAAGCGTCACCGTTCATACGAATGAAGCTGCCTATACCGCACAGCAAATCATTATTACCGCCGGCGCATGGTTTGGCATGCTCGCGAAGCATGTTAAGCTTCCCATTCGTGCAGTTCGCAAGGTAGTTGGGTGGTTTGAAACGCGTTCACCCGCTTTTGATGCAGGCGTATTTCCCGGCTTCACTTGGGGCGGCGCGATGGGAGGCTACTATGGCTTTCCGAGCATTGGCGGCGCAGGAATTAAAATTGGCAGACACGATACAGGCGTGGAATGGCAGCCAGGTGAGCCGATTGCTCCATTTGGTGCTTATCCAGAAGATGAAGAGGATCTTCGCCGCGCGCTTGCCGCTTTTGTTCCGGATGCGCCCGGCAAGCTTTTGCGGGGTGCAGTATGCAAATACGAGTTTACGCCTGATGAGGATTTCATTATTGATGCTCATCCTGAGCATCATAATGTGCTGCTTGCTGGCGGTTTTTCCGGTCATGGCTTTAAATTTGCGAGCGTGGTAGGCGAGATTTTGGCTGATAAAATACAAAAAAAGAATACAGGCTATGATCTGAGATTATTCGAGCTTGATCGTTTTAGCAGGGCATAACGCTATTACTTTTGTTATTCACGAGGAGGATTTTCAATGAGCGAACCCATTGTCGATATTCATGCATTTGTGAACGTATATGATCAAATTGAGCAGGAATTGGAAGGGCTGTCGGATCGCCAGCTGAAATGGAAGGCTGCCCCTGAGTCATGGAGTGTGACCGAGGTGCTCGCTCATCTCGTTGATCACAGCATTATCGTATCCTTTCGCATTCGTGAAATCTTGTCTGGCTCCGAGATAAGACTGCCTTCCTTTAAACAGGATGCTTGGGTGTCTGGCCAAAGGGCAAATGAAGGCGATGTTAAAGATATTTTGCTTGCGGCACGTTCATTTGTTCAATATAACAGCCTGTTGTTTAATCGTTTGACTGAGGAAGAATGGAGCAAGACCGGCATTAATTTTAAAGGTGAGCCCGTATCAATAGCTGTGATCGTACCGGCATTTGTGAAGCACGTGCAAGGCCACTTAGGTCAAATTCGTCGAATCAAGCAGGGAGAGCTGGACTCTCGCAAGTAGATTGATGCCATTTTAAAAGGTAAAGCCATTGTGATCATATAAAGGGAGAGCAGGTGAAGAAGCATGTCTGATACAGCTGTCATTATTCGTAATGCTGAGCTTGAGGATCTAGATGCTACACGGGAAGTACTTATTGATGCTTATGGCCAATATGAGCAAGTGCTGCCTGAAGCGGCATGGAATCAATATAAAGAAAGCATACTGGAATCTGTTGAAGGCGCAGCAACGAAGGCGCGTTTAGTCGCGGTGCTGGGCGGGAAGATCGTTGGAAGTGTGTTCTTGTTTGATTCCTCTGAAGCGGCCTATGGACGGCCGGAGCTTCAAATTCATTCACCGATTATTCGCCTGCTCGCCGTATCGCAGACAGCACGCGGCTTTGGTGTAGCGACGGAGCTTATCCGTGCCAGTGCAAAGCTTGCAAAGGAATGGGGAGCGGAGACGCTGCATCTTCATACTTCAGACATGATGGATTCAGCTGTAAGGCTGTACGAGCGCCTCGGCTTCGAGCGCGCATTCGATAAGGATTTAATGAACGGGGAAACGCTCGTTAAGAGCTATCGGCTTCAATTAAAGGAAGCATCGTTATTGCAGGTAACATAGCAGGACTGCTGCTTTTGCTGTCAGAAGATCAATCATACTATGTTTATTAGGAGGATGTTTATTATGGCGAACCGCAAGCAACTTAAGTTTGGCGCATTGATTCATGGTGTGGGAGGCAATATCTCGGCATGGCGGCATCCGGAAGTGCCGGCTGATGCGAGCGTGAACTTTAAATTTTATACGGAGCAGGCACAGACTGCTGAAGCGGGTAAGTTCGATCTTGTATTTATCGCTGACGGTCTATATATAAACGAAAAATCGATTCCGCATTTTTTAAATCGCTTTGAGCCGATTACGATATTGTCCGCGCTGGCAGCTGTTACGTCCAAAATTGGATTGGTTGGCACATTGTCGAGCTCATATAGTGAGCCGTTTACGGTTGCAAGACAATTTGGTTCTTTAGATCATATTAGCGGCGGTCGTGCTGGATGGAATGTCGTTACATCTCCGCTTGAGGGCTCGGCAAGCAATTTCAGCAAAACGGATCATCCGACACATGATGAGCGCTACAAAATTGCCGAAGAGTATTTGGAAGTGACACGCGGTTTGTGGGATTCTTGGGAGGACGATGCTTTCGTCAGAGACAAAGAGTCAGGTGTGTTCTTTGATCCGTCTAAGCTGCACCGTCTAGATCATAAAGGCGAGTATTTCTCTGTTCAAGGTCCGCTTAATATTGCTCGCTCGAAGCAAGGGCATCCGGTTATTTTTCAAGCTGGCTCTTCTGAGAGCGGCAAGAAGCTGGCTGGCAAAGCAGCAGATGCGGTATTCACAGGCCATGACAATATCGAAGATGCCAAAGCATTTTATAAAGACGTGAAGGATCGTACGGTGGCTGAAGGCCGTTCGGTGGATGATATCGTTATTCTTCCTGGGATTGGTCCGATTATTGGACGTACGGAAGAGGAAGCTGAGCGCAAGTACCAAGAGCTGGCAGAGTTAGTGACGATCGAGAATGCTTTGAACTATTTAGGGCGTTTCTTCGAGCATCATGACTTCTCGCAATATCCGCTTGATGAGCAGTTCCCAGAGCTTGGTGACCTCGGTCAAAACAGCTTCCGCAGCGGCACGGACAAAATTAAAAAAGTAGCAAAAGAGAAAAATCTTACGCTGCGCCAGGTTGCGCTTCAATCCGCGACTCCGCGTCCGCAATTCATAGGTACACCTGAGAAAATTGCAGATCTGATTGAGGAGTGGCATGAAGAGGGAGCAGCAGACGGCTTCATTATTCATTCTTCGATTCCAAGCGGATTGAATGATTTTGTTGAGCTGGTTGTTCCAATTCTCCAAGAGCGCGGCATTTATCGCACTGATTATGAATCGGATACGCTGCGCGGCAATCTCGGCTTACAGATTCCGGCGAATCGCTATTCCAAAGAGAAAGTGAATAGCTAATTAATTTAAAAATGTATAGTCCTTCCTTCCATGTTGTGATAGTGACAAGTCTTGAGAGGGTATAGAGAGGGTTGCTTGGGTAGACTTGTATTGTGCGTTCTGTTAAATGGAGGTGCAATACGATGAAATACGAACTGGGCAATTGCCTGCTGGAGCAGCGATTAAGCGAACGCGGGTTATCGCAGGCGCAGCTTGCAGATGCACTGATGGTGAGACCCGAGAGGATCGGCGACTATATCGACAACAAACGAATCATGCCGCTTAAGGTGGCGATTTCGATAGCTGCAACGATTAAATGTGATGTACCCGAACTCTATGAGCTGCGGACATCCAATGAAGTAGAATAATGATTCAAAGAAAAATAGCCCAGTAGGTCTTCTACGACCTGCCGGGCTATTTCGCTGAAAATATTGGACGTGCAGGAAGCCGACCTGTACAGAGCATAAGCCTTAAAAAATAACGCTGTCCAGCTCCCTAGGCGGCGTTTTTCTTGCTGTCGCACTCTCCATTTAATAGCGAAGGTTCGCATATGCAATATGTTCATTAATTCGTGTGGCCAAACTTGTTCAATTCTTTTCCTTGCTATAACATTATGAAATAAGATAGACCTTGTACAGGAGTAGAGCCATAATGAAACGAAGGTGGGGAATGTATGAAGCTAACGGAGCCCGAAATCGAAAAAAGCTTGGCGGCATGTGAAGGCTGGAAGCGGGAGGATGGTAAATGGATAATCAAAAAATATCGTTTTAAATCTTTTCCAAGCGCTATCGCTTTCGTAAACGAGGTAGCGCAAGCATCCGAGCGTCTGAACCATCATCCATTCATAGCTGTCGATTATAAAATGGTAACGCTCCGAATGACGACATGGCATGACGGCGGCCTTACGGAGCTGGATTTTACAGCAGCAGCAGCTTTTGACCTTGCTTATGCCAGCGCTTGACTATGTCCTTGATTAAGCTGAATTATCTAAGCAAATGTATGGACAAAGATTAGCAGGCTGCCCCAGACGATAAGTCCATTAGGCAGCCTGCTATTTTTTATGAAAAACTAAACACCTGAATACGCTAAAAAACCGCCATCAACTGGAATCGTTGTACCAGTGACAAAACCTGCCGTTGTCTCGTCAGCGAGCCATAATAGAGTGCCCAGCAAATCTTCGGGTTTGCCGAATCGGCGCATTGGAGTATGGGAAATAATTTTGCCCGAGCGTTCGGTTAATTGACCATCCTCGTCCAATAGCAGTTTTCTGTTCTGCTCAGTCAGGAAAAATCCAGGAGCAATAGCGTTAACTCGAATGCCGGATTCAGCTAGATGAACGGCCATCCACTGCGTGAAATTGACGATAGCTGCTTTGGCTGCACTATAGGCAGGTACCTTGGTCATCGGCGATGGAGCGCTCATCGATGAAATATTTATGATCGTTGCGCCCTGACGGCCAAGCATTTGTTCTGTAAAGATTTGCGTCGGAATAAGTGTGCCGATAAAGTTGAGATCCATGACGCTGCGAAATCCTTCAATGCTCAAATTAAACAGCGTCGTTATATTTTCTGCGTGAAGATGCTCTGGCTTAAAGGTCTCGTTCGTCGTATTCGCGCTAGGATGATTGCCGCCTGCACCATTAATTAATATATCGCATGGACCAAGCTTATCGAGCACAGCCGCTGCCGCTGCTTTCGTGCTTTCAGCGCTCGTGACATCACATGCGACAGCGATGGCGATCCCGCCGGCAGCCTGTATCTCCTCAGCCACGGCAATCCCTTTCTCAGCGGTGCGATTGAGTATGGCGATTTTGGCACCTTGTCTAGCAAGCTCAAGCGCCATGACTCGGCAAAGTACGCCAGCACCGCCAGTGATGACAGCGACCTTGCCTTCAAATGACTCATGCTTAGGCAGCTGTGTCATGATTTGCCCTCCAAACCTGCAGTCGAAGCGGCTGCAAGCTGATACGCGTCCCAAAGCCCCCATAAATACATAATGCCGAGCGCGCGATCGTATAGGCCGTATCCCGGTCTGCACTGCTCATCAAAAATATGACGCCCATGATCAGGCCTTGCATATCCTGTGTAGCCCACCTCGTGATAAGCTCTCACAATGCCGGCGATATCAACGGTTCCATCTTCTGTACGGTGAGACGTCTCGATAAAATCTCCGTTCTCATACACGCGGACGTTGCGGATATGGGCGAATGGGATACGGTCTGCAAACTCATGAATCATAGAAATAATATCATTGCTTGGATTTGCGCCGAGCGAGCCGCTGCAAAGCGTAATTCCGTTAAACGGACTATCATAAAGCTTGAGGAAAGTTCTGAAGTTTTCCTGTCCTGTCATAATACGCGGCAATCCGAACACAGACCATGGCGGATCATCCGGATGAATGGCCATTCGAATGCCGCTGCGTGCTGCCACAGGTATAATTTCATTTAAGAAGTAACGAAGATTTTCCCATAGATGCTCTTCGGTCACGCCTTGATAAGCCTCAAACAGCTTCGTCAAATGCTGAAGCCGCTCAGGCTCCCAACCCGGCATAGTTAGCGCTGAGTTCGCGTTAATCTCTTCAACAAATTGGAATGGATCGGCATCAGCAATTCGGCTATTCTCGTAAAATAAAGCGGTTGCACCATTGCCCATCGGCTTGTGCAAATCGGTGCGCAGCCAATCGAAGATGGGCATGAAGTTATAGCAAATAACTTTAACGCCAACGCTGCCTAGCTTTTCAATTGTTTTCTTATAATTGTCTATGTATAAATCACGTGACGGCAAACCAAGCTTAATATCCTCGTGTACGTTAACGCTTTCAACAACATCGATATGCAAACYGTATTGCTCTGCTTGCTGCTTTACCTCCAAAATTCGCTCCAGCGGCCATTCCTCTCCTGCCGCAACATCATGAAGCGACCAGACGATACCGTCTGTACCGGGAATTTGTTTAATATAGCTAAGGGGAACCGTATCGTTGCCTTCTCCGAACCATCTAAAAGTCATTTTCATGAGTATCAATCCTCCCGTTTTATTTGTAGTAATGCGGATACTTTTCCTTAAGCACGGCCTGATCGGATATGTTCTGAGTAAGATGCTCCGTCATGAGCCGTTCAGCAGTATCCGCATCTTGAGCTTCTACAGCTTCTGCCATCATGCGATGCTGCGCATAAAGATTTTCCCAGTGGAGATCATCCACCAGACGCAGCATACGGCTTCGATTGAGATGCCCATTCATTTGCTGCATATTCGACCAGGTGTTGCTCTTGCTGCAGCCTTCAAATAAGATGCGATGAAAAGCCTCGTCAAGCGAAAACATACTTTGGTTATCTTTGTTGTGAATGCTTTCCTGCTGAAGGTGAAGGTTGTTCTGAAGCTTGAGAAGGTAGGGCGCAGGAAAATGGCTGCACGCTAACCGAATGACAGCCCTCTCTAGATGCTCTCGCATAAATCTTGCTTCCTCTACGAGTGCAGTGTCGATTAATGAAACGAGTGTTCCCCGCTGTGGAAGCACTTGAACAAGACCCTCTTGAGCGAGTCTAAGGAAGCTTTCCCTTACGGGAGTACGGCTGACCTTGAACAAAATGGAGGTCTCATTCTCTGAAAGAGCTGTTCCAGGCGGCAGTTCCAGCTTCAAAATCTGTTCTCTTAGCTGCATATAAACGGAGTCTCTAGTGGATAGGGGCTGTTGACGTACATGGTAATCCATCGGCTCATTCCTTTCATCTTCACACTACCATACTACCATACAAGTACACAATCGCGTAAGCGTAAATTTAAAATGCCAGAAGGGCTGCCCCAAAAGTAGATGATCTACTTCTGAGACAGCCCTTCAATATGGTTCCATACGTTTATTTTGCGCTAATCGGCATTACTCCAAGTTGTTTCATTACCGCTAATAGGACAAGCAGGGAATTTTTCTCCCTTTTGGAGCTTATCTTTCTTGCCTGACTCTGAAATGTAGTTCCCAGCATGCTTAACAATTTCTCCCGTTCGATAAGAAGTATTCGTACTACTCATAGTAACTAGCACCTCCAGTTATTTTGTAGCAGGTAGATAGGGGGTTACCTGCTTATTCTTATTTACCCCGCTTAGCATGATATGAAACAGTTTGTAGTGAAAAAAGATAACTTAGCTGCTTGCGGCATTTTCCGCTTTTGCTTCAGTTCTCGTTTTCTCACGCTCTAATAGCGTCTTCAAATAGGTCGACATCACTCTCGCTAGCTGATCGGATACTTCCATAAGACTCATATGTCCGACATCCTCGAATGTTGTCTCCAGAATATGAGGGTATTTGAACGTCGTTTCTGGTTGATCCAGACTCGTAACCGTGAACGTATCATTAGGTTTAATGACGCCATCCTCTGCGCCTGCTACTAGCAATATAGGGTATTTGGCTTCAGCCAATACATGGCTGCGGTCGGGACGCCTCTTCATCCCTTCTAATGTAGCGATAGCAGCGTGCGCCTCCATCTCCTGACCGACACCAATAAGCTGATTGACCTCGTCGCGCATTTCTCCGACTTTATCATCGGTAAATAGATTAGGAATGATGCTGTACAAATATTTTGAAATGCCTTTTTCTTGAATCGCTTCAATATCTGTATCACGTTTCTCCTTTGTAACCTCGGAGTCGGGAAGCACAGTCGAATGGATAAGGGCAAAACCTGCCAGCTTGTCCGGATAGTTCTCTGCAAAAGCAGCCGTTACATAACCGCCCAAGGAATGACCGAACATAACAACCTTCTCAATTGCAAGTGCTTCCAAAAGTGCTGCAATATCCTCGGCCATAGTCTCCATTGTATACGGACCCTCAGGAGCAGATGAACCGCCGTGACCGCGGAGATCAGGGATGATGACGCGATATTGATCACCTAATACAGGACAGATTTTTTGCCAGTATTGAGATGAGCCGCAAAAGCCGTGGAGCAATACAATGACGTCTCCTTTACTACTGCCACATTCTTCATAGACTAAATCGATGCCATTAACGTGTATACGCTGCTTTTCCATCGATCATCACCAGCCTTTTCTATTATCGATTTGTTTTGGTGTAGTCTCTTAACCTATTCCAGAGCTTCTGAAACATTTGAAAAAACGGATTATTTATTTCTTCATTAATAGCCCTATTTTCAATTCGAAAGTCTGAGAATGGGTTGTTTCAAAGGTCAATAGGCTGGTTAATATCATGACAAGTTAACAAATTAACCAATCAACAAAAACACAGCTTCAAAGGAAGGATGATTCCGATGTTAGGATGGGCATTATTATTTTTCATCTTTGCCATTGTCGCAGGCATTTTCGGATTTCTAGGCATTGCCTCGGCACTCGCTGGGATAGCAAAAATATTATTCGTCGTATTCGTTATTCTCTTTATTGTTTCTCTCATCGTTGGAAGAAGACGAGTCAGTTAACTTCATCTAACCAGATAGAACAACAAGAACTCAAATCAAACCATTCCAAACAAATACTGAGGAGGAATTTATTATGAATCAACTATCCAATACGAAGGTACACACGGTAAACAACGCTGTCGAGGTGCAAGAGCAGGTTTATAAATTTCAAACGGAAGGTTATGCGAAGGACAAAATTTTTGTACTGACGCATGATAAGGACCGGACAAACCGTATTGCTGACAATACGGATGCTGAGAAAATCGGCATTGCCGAGGAAGGCCTGGGAACGGCTATCGCAAACATTTTCCGCTCGAACGGAGATGAGCTGCGGGCGAAGATGAGATCACTGGGTATTTCGGAGCAAGAGTCACAGCGTCTTGAGCGTGAGATGGATCAGGATAAAATCTTAGTCATCGCATGGGGCGGTAAAGAATATACGGGTGATGAGTTTGATCCTGCCGTATACTACTACCCACAATACATGGGCTAACAACAGGCTCCACAACTACCGAGAATCTAATCAGGGCCTATCCGCGAGGGTAGGCCCTTTATTAAAAAGCTAAGTTTCAATTTTATAAGTAAGCTTATAAGCTATTGTGCTGCTTGGTAATTTTACTTATAAAAATTTGACTCTACTACCGCTTACGCTCAGAATATAAGTAGTAGTTATTGGAGCTAAAGGAGCCTGCATATGAGTATTATAATTGTAGATGATAATGCTACTAACCAGATTATTATTAAAGCTATTTTAAATAAAGAAGGTTATAAAAATTTGAAAATCGCGTCCTCGGCAAAGGAGCTTTATACGATGCTGGACATTGATTGTACGCTATCGACTGAATCAAACGTAGATTTGATTTTGATGGATATGATGATGCCGGAGATTGATGGCTTGGAAGCTTGCAAACGAATTTTACAGGTGGAGCGCTATAAGGATGTACCGATTATTTTCGTTACTGCGCTTGGCGATTCCAGCAAGATGGCGGAAGCGCTTGATGCCGGCGCCAGTGATTACGTGATGAAGCCGATCAACAAGATGGAGCTGCTGGCTAGAATTCGATCTGCTTTAAGGCTCAAGCGAGAAATTGATTGGCACAAAGAAAGAGACAGGCAGATTAAAGCAAAGCTGGAGTTAGCCAAAAAGGTACAAAGAAATGTATTAAGCCAGCCTATCAATGATGATCATGTGGCGATAAGCGCTGTATATCAGCCTTCTTCGGAGCTTGCGGGCGATTTCTACGCATGGTACCCGATTGATGAGAATCGTTATGGCGTTATTTTGCTGGATATGATGGGACATGGCATTTCTTCTTCACTGGTCTGCATGTACATCTCCTCGGTTCTTAAGGATACAATTACGCATATTACCGATCCAAGTCTTGTTATGCGCGAGCTGAATCGGTATATGAACCAGCTGTATAAGAAGGAAGAACTGCTTAATTATTATTTTACCGCCATTTATTTAGTGCTGGATACGAATAAGCGGGTCATTGAATATGTAAATGCCGGACATCCTCCGGGAAAAGTACTAATTGGCGATGAGACAACCTTGTTGACTGCAGGCTGCTGTGCGATTGGGCTGTTTGAAAATATAGACATCCAAAAGGGCAGCATCTCTTACGAGGATCATATGAAGATCGTTCTTTATACGGATGGATTAAGTGAATCTCTTGGCGATAACGAAGAGGATAAGCTTAATATGCTTGTTGAACAGCTAATAATAGAAGATGCGAGTGAGCATGCGGAAATGGTCAGCGAGTTTTTATCGGAGCATGCGAGTGTAAGCCAGAAGGACGATATATGCTTAGTCATGATTGAAACCAAATAACTCTCCGGCTTGGAGATATCATTATATTTTAAAAATAAATGTTTAACCTGTTTCAAAGCAATCCGAACGGTTTATATGTAAGTATAAGCAAAAGGAAGCTCGACAATCCCGCATAGGAGGGAGATAATTATGAGGACGTTTATTCTTATTGGTTGTTTAATCGGAGGTATATTCGCATACACGGGAGATATTGGGCAGGTCGCCGCGACGTATTCGCCAGTGACTGCTTCAAGCCCAGTGAAGGCGATAAAGGCTGAGGAAGCAACTCATGACATTGTAATCGCTTCTGCATCTCCCTCTACTGTAACGGAAGTTACCTATGCAGCAGAATCAACACCGGTTGTGAAGGCAAAAAAACCAGAATTTACGCTTCAAATGGTTAACGGCATCACGCTTTATGATGATCCAAGCCTTGTGATTCAGAAACTGGGCAAACCAAAAAGCAAAACGGCAGACCCGGATTTAGCTGATCTGATCACCTATCATTACCCGAATATGAATGTCATCTTTAGCGGTGAGTTCATACAATCTGTTGAAATGGCGGAGAATACCAAAACGCTGTTGATTGATGGAAGTGAAGTTGCAGCGACTGTAGATGCTGTAAAGAATGCGTTAGGAGAGCCAGATTATGTGACGGAGGACGGTATCGTATTCGAGCGAGATGAAGCCCTATTAAAGCTTTTTATTGATGCGGATACGCAGAAGCTGACGTCCATTCATTACTTCCACAGCTTCTCTATGTAATAAATCACTTGTACTGCTTGTACAAGGAGAAGGATCTTGATACTATTTATTAAACAAACGTGAGCGGAGTGAATGGAATGAAAGCTGAGCAATTTCAAGTCAAGCAAGAAGAGACACAAAATCAAATTATTCTTCATGTAAGCGGAGAGTTGGACTTATCTGTAGTGCCGCAGCTGCGGGCAGCTCTGGAACCGGTTATGAACCGCGAAGATAAAGCATTGATTCTAAATCTTAAACATTTAAAATATATCGACAGTACCGGAATCGGCATTATCGTTTCGGTGCTAAAACTTCGTGATGAGCTAAAAGCGCCGTTTTTCGTGCGGGATATTCCTTCCGCGGTTAAGCGTCTGTTTGACATCACAGGCATTTCAAGATATTTAATAGAAGGGACAGAGGCCCAAGCATGAATGCCATTCGTTTACAAATACCGGCCCATGCGGACTATATCGATCTGGTCAGAATCTGTCTATTCGGAATTGCCTCAAAGATGAGTTATGCATATGAAGAAATGGAAGATATGAAGGTAGCTGTTTCTGAAGCCTGCAATAATGCAGTTATTCATGGCGTTCAGAGCTCCGAGCAAGAGGTTATCGACGTTTCCTTTGAACCAACTGAAACCGGATTAACGATCAAAGTAAAGAACAGTGGATCAACCTTTCCTTTATCGGATGCACTTAATAAAGCTGCTCCACTCCCAGATGCGGATGTTAGCGGGCTTCGTGTTGGCGGTCTAGGCATTTATTTAATGCAGGCGCTGATGGACGAGGTAGAGGTTCATCCGTTGGAGAATGGAACAGAAGTTGTCCTAACGAAATATTTGGATGCAGCAGCAGAGGATTAGTGAGATTAAGGTTACAAAAACATCAAAAAAAGCGGTGCAGGAATTATTCCTGCACCGCTTTTTTTTGATTCTGATCTAGAGTTTCTGGATAATTTCCCATTGACTTCCAAGTGTATTACATGCATAATACGCTTATGAAGTGTATTACGCGCGTAATACACATTTGCGATGAATGTGAGGTATGACTATGAACACGATTGAAGGCTGGACGGAAGTTGCGTTCAATAATCGGGACCCTGTTTATTTGCAGGTGGTCCGTCATTTTAAAGAACGAATCGCAACTGGCAAGCTTGCCGCTGGCCAGGAAACTCCCTCCAGAAGGGAGCTGGGCACGCTTATGAAAATTAATCCCAATACGGTACAGAAAGCGTATAAGGAAATGGAGGAGCAGCAATTGATTATTACGGAAGGAAACTCACCTAGCCGAATTACGAATGATAAAGAACTGCTGAATCATATAAGATCGGAGCTTATTGGCGAGGCGGTAGGTGCTTTTGTGGCGTCGGTGCGCAAAATTGATGTACCTATCGAAGAGCTGCTGCAGCTGGTTAAAAACAAATATGAGGAAGGTGAGCCGGAGCATGATTGAGGTAAAAGATATACATAAGCGGTATCGACGCCGCGATGTTCTGAGCGGCGTTTCTTTTACCGTGCAAAAAGGAGAAATCGCTTGCCTTATCGGCGTGAATGGAGCCGGTAAGTCAACGATTCTGAAGGCAATCATGGGACTGACTCCTATATCGGCAGGTTCGATCCTTATTGATGAACAACTTTTAAGTCCAAGCTTGTATGAGAAAATAGCGTTCGTGCCCGATCATTTGACGATGCCAACCAGCATGAAAATATCCGAAGCGATCAGGTTTATGGCTGACTTTTATGAAAGCTGGAATCCAAAACGCGCAAGTGAGCTCATGCAGTTTTTTAAGCTGGAGTATTCGGATAAAATCGGGAACCTGTCGAAAGGAACTGCCGCTAAATTCAATCTCATGCTGGGGTTAGGACAAGATGCTGATTATATCTTAATGGACGAACCGTTCTCCGGCATTGACTTGTTCAGCAGAGAAACGATAGTGGAAGTGTTTACGAGTGAATTGATTGAGGGGCGTGGCGTTTTGCTCACAACGCATGAAATCGGAGAGATGGAGCAGCTCATTGATAAAGCTATTTTATTGCAGAACGGTAAAATAAACAAATCGTTTTACTGCGAAGAAATGCGCAGCGAGCAAGGGAAATCAGTCATTGATGTGATGAGAGAGGTGTACCGAGGATGAACCGTTATTTGAAGCTTGTTCATATGGAAGTACATCGTTTTCGCTGGGTGCTCGCTATTCTAATGGCAATTGTTGCGATTACCCAATTTGCTTCGCTCATTTGGGCGACGACCAAAGAATTGTCATTTCGAGAAAAGCTGTTGTTAGAGACTGTAGACAAGAGTCTCCTGGGTGGTTTTTCTCCTCAATATTTATCGTTTGAATGGGCCATTTTCAGCTCGCAGATGGGTTATATTTTGCCGATGTTCCTTTGTATGGGTGTACTTGCCTTGTATGTTTTTGTTATCTGGTACCGTGATTGGTTTGGCCGCTCTACCTTTGTATATCGATTGCTTATGCTGCCAACGGCTAGAAGGAATCTTTATTTAGCCAAAATATCGGCATTTCTCCTGTTCGTTCTTGCGTTTATTTCGTTTCAATTACTATTGCTCAAGGTTCAGCATATCGTATTCAACCTCATCGTTCCGGCTGATCAGCGAATAGACTCCCATATCRTTGAAGCAATCATCAGCAATCAAGCACTTGTATGGCTTATTCCGCAGCAGTTTGAACAGTTTGTTTATTTATACGGCTTTGGAGCCATCGTCGTAGTCGCTGTGTTTACTGCTATTTTGCTGGAGCGAAGCTATCGCCGTTTAGGCATTTTGTATGGCGTGCTTTATTTGGCCGGTTGTGTGTTCGTTGTGGCAACTCCATTTTTATTTTTGTATATGGATCAGTACTATAGTTATTTGTATCCCTATGAAATATTTGCGCTTGGGCTAACCCTGTGCATTCTTGTGCTCGGCATTTCGGTGTGGCTCGGCATGCGGCTGATGGCCAAAAAGATTACGGTGTAAGGAGAATGTTCATGAGACGTTATTGGTTATCGATCTTAATGGTTGTGCTCGTTGTAAGCGGAATAGCCACTTATTATTCATATGGCAGATTAGATTTCTTGCCTGATTATAAGCTGGAAACGATACAAGGCGATGCCAAGGAAGGCGCTGTTATCGAATTATCAGGCTCTCAATATTTAGAGAGACGCTCCGAAGCTCTAAATATTAATTTCAAAGGAAGCGAATATTACAGGTCGAACGAAAATATGCGTAAAAATGTGCTTAGCGGAGACTCATGGTTCTATAAGCAGCCTGACATTAAGCAAATGATAAAAGATCATAAGTCATTTATGCGGGGCAAGCTTAATGCACAAGGCTTTTACAGAGACGAGGAATGGGTTGTCTATGCAGAAGTTAAAGCAGAAAAAAAGGGCTCAGAAGCCGCAATTGCGGTATTTCAGCTGGAGCTGCTTGAAGAATCAACAGACAAAGTATCGAAGCTTAAAGTGACTTATGAGCTGCCGAAAGCTGTGAAAACGACAAGAGTGAACAATTTCAGCAATAATTATATGAATTTAGTAGATGTTCAAAAGGTAGATGAAGAGATTCATCTGCTCGTCAGTACATATGATTACGACAACGAGAGCAGCAGGTACGAGATATTTGTCATCGATATGAAAAGCGGGAAGCTGCTGCGCAACACGAATATCGAGTCACTGGGCATCAAGTCCACAAGTAATAAAAAAGACGTTCAAATCGAAATTGGACATTTGGGGGATTCAAGCACCCAATACAGCACTCCTTCCGAGAGAATACTCTTTATTGTGATGGAAGAGAAAATTAGCCAACAAGATCGAGAAGCGAACAAGGTGCCAGAAACGCTAAGCGAGAAATATTTTGCCTATTCCTACCGTATGGGCTTAATGACTGAACTGACTAATTTAGAYATTAAGGAAGCGTGGACGAGCCTGCAAGGCGATGTGTATTATGTAGCAAAAGGTGGACCTGAACACATCACCTTATCGCGGTATCATTTATCAACAAATAAATTCGAGCAAGCTTATGCCAAATTATCCGCAGACCAGTTGAACGTAGACGAGATCAAATTCCCGTTGATTAAATCAAATCGTGTATACGTTATGACTCAACATGCAGATGTTGCCGGAGCATCTGTGCTCGATCTTGCAACAGGGAAATTGCTCTATACTGGCCGTGTTGTTGAAATCGGCAATGACAAGCAAACACCAGAAGAATTAAAGGAGAATTTACATTTAAACAATATGGAAATCGTCGGAAAAATAAATTGATGAGGAAATGTTATGAGCAGAGCCATTCTAACAGCTTGCAAGCTCCAGCAATTAAAAGGAGTTGAGCCATACGCCTATCAGGTTGCTCACTTTATTTTGCAAGATGCATATCTCGCTGAAGAGGCAGCAAAAGCTGCTTTATTGCAATTATGCCTTGCTCTCAAGCCATTCGAGGGAACGGCGGAGGAGCTGCAATGCCTAGCGAAAAAACTAACGATTAGCGCCTCGATTAAAGCAGCAGGTTCGGTAATAAAATGAAAAGAGCCAAAATCCTTAGGAAAGGATTTTGGCTCTTATTTGTTTCGTGAGCTGAAGCAGCTTTAGCTAATTACTTATTTTGCGAAAAATTCGTTCTGACTGATTAAAATCCTCGTATTTGATTTTATGAACCGAGATTAGTGATTCCATATTGCCTAGTGCCAAGAAGCCTTGTAGAGCGAGGCTTTCAAAAAACAAAGTATGAACACGGCTTTGCAGATCCGGGTCAAAATAAATGAGAACGTTCCGGCACAAAATAACATGAAACTCATTGAAAGAACGATCCGTTGCCAAGTTATGCTGGGCAAACATCATATTTTCTTTGATATAAGGATGGAATAAAGCATGCTCATAATCAGTCGTATAATAAGAGGAAAATTCTTTTGTACCGCCAGCTTGCAAGTAATTTTTGGTGAATCCTTGCATTCGTTTGAGCGGGAACTTCCCTTGTTTTGCACTCTCGATAACATGCTCATTCATATCTGTTGCATAAATCTTCGCTTTATCCAGCAAGCCCTCCTCTTGGAGCAGGATAGCCATCGAATAAACCTCTTCTCCAGTCGCACAGCCCGCATGCCAAATGCGAATTTCAGGAAGGTTCCTAAGAAAAGGAATAACATCCTTGCGGAACGAAGCAAAGAAATTTGGATCACGGAACATTTCCGTTACTCGTATGGAGAAATCATTAAGCAATATATGAATAAATCCAGGCTCATGGAGCACCTTCTCAAGGAGAGAGGTGATCGTGGGCAAGCCTTCAAGATTCATTCGATGCGTAATGCGTCTTCGAAGCGATGAACGCAAGTAATTGCGGAAGTCATAACCATAGACGCGGTAAATGCCATCCAATAACAAATCGATTTCGATTCGTTCCAGATCATCGAGCGTTAATTCATTATAATCTGCAGCTTCTTCATTTCCTTGACTGGTCAATTGCCCACCTGCTTCGTCAACCATACCCGCATCAGCGAGAAAAGCTGGTCCATATTTAGAGGTTTGCTAATATAATCGGAAGCACCGGCTTCCAAACATTTGTCGCGATCGCTTTTCATCGCTTTCGCCGTAAGTGCAATAATTGGCGTATCCTTCATTTCAGTATCCTGACGTATGATTTGCATCGTTTCAAATCCATCCATAATTGGCATCATAATGTCCATGAGCACAATATCGAAGTTGGATTGTTCTTTTATAATATCCAAACATTGTCTACCATTGCTTGCCACGGTTACGTTAAAGGCTTTGTTCTCGAGCGCTTTGACGAGTGCGAACACATTACGGGAATCATCCTCGACGAGCAGTACCTTTTTCCCTTTAAATAGAGTGCATTCATCTTCCGATAAATCAGAAATGTTATGATCGGCAATATCAGGCGCAGCATCGATGACCACAGTTTCTGAAGCTGCTGCAACCTCTTGATCAAGGGATACAAGCTGTTCTTTCTCCATATCAGGCAGGCTTGGCACGTAAAGCGTAAAAGTGCTTCCTTTTCCTGGCGAGCTGTTAAGGACGATATTGCCGCCTAAAAGCTTAGTAAATTCATTGCAAATGGATAAGCCTAATCCTGTTCCGCCATATTGACGATTTGTTTCGCCATCGACCTGCTGGAACGCTTCAAATATAAGCTGCTGTTTATCCAGTGGAATGCCTATTCCGGTGTCGGTTACAGATATGGCCAAAACGTCTTTATTTATATGTGCGGGTACAAGTTTTTGTACTTCATGCGAGCCAGCCTTTTGGATGCCCAGAGTAACTGATCCTTTTTCCGTAAATTTAAAAGCGTTGGATAATAGATTTTTCAAAATTTGCTGCAGCCGCTGACCATCCGTATAAAGCAATTGAGGGACATTAGCATTGACGTTAATATGGAAAGCTATTTCTTTCTGCTCAGCGACAGGTTGGAATAGCAGCTTCATATGTTCAGGAATTTCACTTACGTTTACCTCATCCATTGTCAAAATGAGCTTTCCGGCCTCGACTTTAGACAAATCAAGAATGTCATCTATTAGCGTTAATAGATCTTTACCGGATGTATTAATGACTTTTGCATACCCTTCTTCATCCGAATTAAGCGTATGGTTCTCATTTTCCGCAAGGAGCTGAGAGAGAATTAAGATGCTGTTTAATGGAGTACGAAGCTCATGCGACATATTAGCCAAGAAATTGGATTTGTACTGCGAGCTTTGTCTAAGCTGCTCCGAATAGGCCTCAAGCTCTTCTTTTGCTTTTTCCAATTCCTTTGTTTTCTGTTCGGCAAATAGATTCTGTTCCTCTAGATGCTCGGTAGTCATGCGCATTTCCTCTTGCTGCATCTGAAGTTCTTCAGACTGTGTCTGCAGTTCCTCGGTTTGCGTTTGAAGCTCTTCCGTCATTACTTGCGATTCGCTAAGCAGCCTCTCGATTTCCATTCGGCCAACAACGCTGTTAATCGCAACGCCAAAATGAGTATCGATTTGCTCAAGCAGCTTTAAGTGCCGGGAAGTAAACGAATCGACGGAAGCAAATTCAACGACAGCTACTACTTTGCCTTCATACTCGAAAGGCACGATCAGGATGCTCTTGGGCTGAAGCGTTCCAAGACCTGAGGTTAAGCTAATAGGATGCTCTGGAGCCGTGTTCAACAAAAACGTACGTTTTTCAAGCGCTGCTTGACCGACAAGGCCTTCGCCCAATCGGAAGCTTTCTAGTCCTGACTGATCGCCATGGGCTGCATAGGAAGCCATTTTCACAAGTCTCTGCTGCTCGCCTGTACCTTGGCGGAGATAAAATAAGCCATAGGCAGCACCTAGAATTGGAGCAAGTTTTGTGAGAAACGAATCGGCTAGCGTTGAGGTATCATTAATGCCTTGATTCATCGTTGCCACCTCGGCAACTTTCGTTTTGATCCAATCTTGGTCGTTTATATTATCAAGCAAACTGTTGGTAGCTTCAGCTAGATCTTTAATTTCATCTCGTGTATTTACTTTTATACGAGTGGATAAATCCCCTCCGGAGGATGCGATATCGTTTATCGTCTTCACAACCTGTTGGATCGTTTTGACGATTGCGCCGGAAACAAATGAAACGATAATGAAAGCAATAACTGACACGATAAGCAGCATGAGATACAAGCTAATAATGAGGATGTCATTTCGATTTTCCAATTCAGCAATATGCTCTTTCGTTGAAGCGATCTCATTTTGTCGCAAGGTTTCTAACTGTATCCGAAGAGAATCAATATGGTCTTTTCCAATGTCGTCATTAAAGAAATCAATTATGCCTTGCGTATCGTTATTTTTGCGCATGGTTAGAGTAGGCTCACCGGCAATTTCGATCCAATTCTGTATGGTCAGTTTTATTTCTTCCATCGTTTTGAGTGTAGTTGGATTGTCGGACAAATACTGGTACAGTGCGTTATAGTTGGCTTCCCATTCGCTTTTTCCACGAATATAGGGCTCTAAATATAGGTCATTGCCCGTAATCACATAACCGCGCTGGCTAGTCTCCATGCTTACGACATTATAGCGAATACTGGTAATCAAATTATGCACTTCGATGTCTCGGCTTGTAATTGACTTAATTTCTGTTTGCAAGGATGATATTCTCTCGCTGACGACAAGGATAGAAACGCCTAAGCAGATTATGATCAAAAAATAGCCGAGTAAAATCTTTGAGCGGATTTTGAAACGTAAATTACCCAATAGAATAAACTCCTTTATATGAAAGAATTCTAGTAACAGTCTCTCTTTATTATAGCATGAAAGAGTGCATAGAATATTCCTGCCTCTTATATGAGAAAAACCGCTTTTTGTTTCAAAGAATGAAATAGCGGGTATGTAATGAAAAAAAGGAAGTGATGACCGATGGATCTACTTATGCAAATCAGTATTGCGGTTATAGCGATTGCTTTTCTTGTTCTCTTGTATTCACTAATTCAAACGTTGAAAGTATTGCGAGGTGCACTTGATGAAATGAGGCAAACCGTTGGCTCGCTGCGAACTGAAGTGACTCAAATTAGCGTTGAGGTGAAGGAGGCCGTTCATAATACGAATGCAATGACACTTGATGTACGAACGAAGCTAAGCTCGCTCGATGTGTTGTTCGCATCCGTCAATGATCTTGGTCACGCCCTGCACTCATTTACCGGAGCGGCTAAGGAATCGGCAGCAAGCGTAGTTGCTTCCATAAAAGGTGAAGGGAAGAAGAACCCAGCGTCAGAACCTAGCTTAATAAGTACGATATATGATGGTGCGATTTCCACAATAAGGATATGGAATAAAGTTAAGAAAATATAAGCTATAATAGGAACATAGAAGAGAGGACAGAAGCGACTATGAACTCATTCATTCGTTTATCGATTCCGGCGAGAGCAGAATTCATTGATATTGTTAGACTTACATTATTTGGCGTTGCGAACAAAGCAGGTTTCTCTTATGAGGAAATTGAAGATATGAAGGTTGCTGTAACCGAGGCTTGTACGAACGTTGTACTCCATGCATACAGCAATAGCCAGCCTGGTGTAGTTGATATTAGTTTTGAGCTTGAGGAAGAAGGGCTTTCTATTCGCATCAAGGACGAGGGTACGAGCTTTAAATATGAGCCATCCGCAAGCAAAACCGAGTCTCTGCATAATAAAGAACTAAGTGAAGTAACGGCTGGCGGACTTGGGCTGTTTATGATGCATGCATTGATGGATAAAGTGGAAGTGTTTTCTGAGAGAGGCACCGAGGTAATTTTGACCAAGCTATTTGGTAGGAAAGAGGAGATGGCATGAACGCAAATTCATCCTTCCTGGATCCAGAACATATGATTGAAAAAATAAAATTGTATCAGCAATCGAATTGTAATGAAGTTGCAACCGTATTGCTGCAGCATTTTGAGCCCATTGTGAAGATGGCCGCTGCAAAAATGTCGCGCAGCAGACCAGATCTCTATGAGGATTTATACCAAGTCGGTCAGTTGTCTATGCTGCGATTATTTAGGCAGTATGACAGCTCGCGTGAAATCCCGTTTGAGGGATATGCAATGAAGAGCATTATCGGGCATTTGAAAAACTATTTGCGAGACAAGTCTTGGTATATCCAGGTGCCGAGACGGATTAAGGAAAAAGGCTTGCTGATTCAGCAAGCCATCGATCACTTAACCGTTGAGCTAGGCCACTCGCCCAAAATGGAAGAAATTGCGGTTCATTTGGGGCTTTCGGTGGAAGAAACGATAGAGATACTCTCTTGCCGCGAATCCTATCATTATGTATCGCTTGATACTCCATTATCAAGCGAAGGGGAAAGCGCTGCTACTATAGGCGATCTAATTGGCTCAGACAAGGACGATTATCAGAATGTTGATAATCGTCTAGACTTGGAGGAGGCGATGGATCAACTGAAAGCGGAGGAGAAGAAGGTACTTATTCTTGCTTATCACAATGGTCAATCTCAGCGTGATATAGCCGATCAGCTTGGCGTATCGCAGATGAGCGTTTCTCGCATACAAAAGCGGGCGATTGAGAAGCTGAAGGTACTGCTCGCAGATCATAGCGCTGAATTTGGAACGTAAAAGCACTATTATTATTTTTTAGTATATTAAAAACCCCCTTTCCATCTTGATGGAAAGGGGGTTTTTGTTATAAGCCTTATTGTTATTGAACCGGATCGGGAATCATGCCACTTTCAATGACTTGTGCATTGGTTTCCATGTTCTCCATATCCTCGCCAAGCTTAATCATCTCTTCTTCTGTAGGTGCCATTGAATTTGTAGTTGATTCTAGCTCGTCCTCGTCTTTCATTTCATTACCTCCCAGTTGTTGCAAGTCCATCCTTGACATCATCTTTAGCAGAGGAAATGGAATCCATAATATGCTGATTTGATTTTTTGGCGTGATCTACCAAGTCGCCAGCTTCCTCTTTGATATTAGTTGCTATATCCTTCGTGTTTTGTCCGACGGCAGCAGCTAAATCCTTTGTATTATTTCCCACCGTAGTGGCAATTTCCTTTRTCTTTTCGCTAATCGTCTTGAACTTGTTGGAGAGATCCTCCCGCAGGTTTGCACCTGTCTTTGGTGCGAACAGCAGAGCTGAAATAGCACCGATAGCACCTCCTACGATTGCGCCAATCAATACGCCGTTACTAGAGTTTTCTCGTGACATTTGTCATCTCTCCTCGATTTGTATTTGTCGATCAAGTTGATCAACGTTGTTTGAATTTCTTAGTTATATATAAACGAAAACAAACGTTTTGAAACAAAACAATAAGGAAACTATTGACAATTTAAGGGAGACGATGCTACATTTGTTTCGATTTCTCACTTTATTGCTAGGAATTATGTGATATAAAAGGTGGAGCAAATCGATGGAATGGAATTATTTATTTTTAAAAATCAAGAAGGAGGACTTTACTATTCAGTAGGTTGAAAAAATGGAAGAAGCTTTAGAAAATTTCTTAAAAATAATATATTTATTCTCTTAAATTGGTTAATTATTGAGTTAATTATTCCGATAAAAAAATTGCCTGCCTATTTCACCTATGTAGAAACTCACAAAAATAGAGAGATAGAGGAGAGAAATCATGTTTAAACGAGTGGAGAATGAGCTGGAACTGGCTATGTTTAACGGCATTTGGACAACCGTCTGGATGGAGAAAGGTTTTGAACTTGAATTTTCTAAACACGCTCTTGAGAGATTCGTCATTGTGACAGAGGAAGGACATTATGTAGGGACGTCTGAAATTAAACCCTATTGCTTGACTTCAAGCTCCATTAACGATGCAGGTCCGTTTCAAACGCATCCGAAAATTGTTGAAGCAGGCGACGCTGTAGCTGAAATTGACAAAATTGCGCTGCTCCGATCGTATAGAGGAAGGCATATCTCAGATTTGCTCTCGTCGGCAGTCTACATAGCAGAGAAGCTGCAGCTGAAATATTTTGTCTCTTTGCTTGAGCCGAAATTTATGAGGGCGCTTCGCATTTCATACCAAGTACCAATAGAAAAAGTAGGAGAGAAGGTGTTCTATAAGGGAGATGATGTCATTCCCGTATTGTTCGATATGGAGAAGATGTATCGCAACAAAAATAGTTATGAATGGCTCGTTTATCCGCAAGAAGCGGTTTTAGCTGCAAACGGTGCAGGAGGAACTGGACGTACCGTTTAAACGTATGAAAACATGAGTTAACTCAGAAAAGGCGGAAATGTCATGAAAAAAGAATTAACAGAACTAGACAAACGGAATCGATTGTTAATAAAAATCCTGTGGAGTTTGCTTGCTCTCGGGATCGTTACAGATCTTGCTATTGGGCTTGATGCAAAGATGGTTCTTCTTCTTGCGGGAGTCGGTATATTTTTGTGCGGTGCAGCTACTTTCATGACATACCGTGGCATTTTTACACAATCTATTAAATTTTTTGTACCCTTTATTTTGACCATTATCGTTACTTTATTAATCGTATCGGATCCGAATCCTATTGTGAGCACGTACTTTTTAGTTTATGTAAACCTCGCAATCATTACTCTTTACGCAGACTATAGACCGATTATTTTGACAGGTGTTTTGGGAGCCGCAGTAAGCACATATTTGTTTTTTGATCCTGTGCTGCAGCCTAAGCTATTCCCAAACGAATCGCTTGTTTATTTATTTTTGTATCTCTTATTTGCTACGGTTGCGCTCGCATTCTCAGCCGGCTTCAGCGGCAAATTGCAGCGGCAGGTAACAGACAAGCAGCGGGAAGCTTTAGCTTCTAAGGATATGGCAGAGGCGCTGCTCGCTAAACTAAACTCTTCTATTATTGTATTAACGGAGTTCAGCAGCAGCCAGCAGCTGACGGTTCGTTCCACTGGAGAAATATCGAAAGAGGTAACGGCAACGTTCTCCGAAATGTCGGCTGCGATCGAGAAGCAGACAGGGACTATTATGAACATTAGTGAATCCTCGCAGGTCATTGATACTTCGGTTAAAACGCTTTTGGAAGGTACGGAGCAGTTGAAGCAATTTTCTACGGTTAATGCAGATTTGACGGAGAACAATCGGGAGAAAATGGCGGTGTTATCGTCAGAGGTAGAAAGTGTTCGCTCTATCATTACTCATACCGTGGACATGATGATTGAACTCAATGAGCAAAATGATCGTGTAAGCTCAATTGTAGAAACGATTAGTACGATTGCTGAGCAGACGAATCTACTTGCGCTTAATGCTGCGATTGAAGCAGCTCGCGCAGGCGAGCACGGCAGAGGTTTTGCTGTCGTATCAGGCGAGGTGCGCAAGCTTGCAGATAATGCGAGAGCGGCGACGAATGAAATATCGGAAATTTTGACGGGAATTCGTTCACAAATCAGTGCTGTTCACGCGCAAGTAGAAAGCGGCCAAGTAGCAGTGACGACGAGCAGAGATGTATCTTTGCAGGTTGAGAAGCTTATTGATCAGATAAACGAGAATACGGAGCTTGTAAAAAGGCATTCTGATTCAGTTGGCAGCTCTGCCAATGAACTGCATGAGCGTTATGCGAGCATGTCGAGTGAAATGCTCAATATCGCAGCTACGACGGAACAAAATATGGCTTCTGTTGAAGAGGTTCATGCCAGCATGGAGACGCAGGATATGAAGATTCATACGATGGTAGAAGAATATGCTCAGCTTGATCAATTGCTTTCAGAGCTTAAGCAAATGGCGGCGAAGCATTAAGCTGATTTGTTATAAGTTTTATTGAAAACGCCAATAGAAGGAGTCGGCTTACCGCGAATGGGGTTGGCAGCTCCTGAAATGGCGTTTTTTTGTTAGTTTTATATGAATATACATGAATAATTAACGCGCAAATATGGAATCACAAACCTCTGTTATCGTTGAGCAGATATGGAGTAATTTTGCGTACTAAATGATTTCTAAATGTTTATTACTTAGGTTCACGGCATGATAGCCATTATAATGACAAGAACAATGAAATGGTGGCTATAGCCGTTGAAGGAGATAATATATGATTGATTTTTTTCGTTTTGATACAGATGAGAATAGGATATCACTGCTAGCTCGAGCGAGGAAAGTTGCGTTATCGGCACTGCAAGAGTATGACTTGGAATGGGTGAGCATTCGATTTATTCAGCTGTCGGACACAATCACGTATAAAATTGAGACAGATACAGCGGAAAAATATTTGCTTCGAATTCATTCGGATCGACTCAGTATAGAGGAAATTCGTTCAGAGCTTGCTTTGCTTCAGGCCTTAAATAAATCGGAGGATTTGCATGTGCCGGAAGCGCTGGCAAGCTGCAGCGGCGCTTATGTTTTGCAGATCGATACGGAAGCGGGCTATCGTCGTCCGTATGTTACTCTGATGCGATGGGTAGATGGGGAGCACGCTAGCGGGGAGTTTTCGGATCATACGGTTCATCTTATGGGTGTCATGATGGGAGGGCTTCACAAAGCGGCTGCAAATTTTGTCCCGCCTTCTGATTTTGTTCGTCCTGTTTGGGGAGCAGAGAGCTTTAGTCGTCAAATGGCTAAGCTTGAACAGTATTATGGAAGTTTTTTATCGGGTGAGGCATGGAGATCGTATCAAGCAGCGGCTGAGAAAATCATATCGGAACTGGCTGCAATGGAACGCAGCGGCGATAACTACGGACTCATTCATGCGGATTTGCATAGCGGCAACATCGTTTTTAACGAGGATCTGCCGTATCCCATTGATTTTGGCAGATGCGGCTTTGGTTATTTTCTGTACGATATGGCAGGCTCGCTATTAGAGCTTTATCCGAAGCATCGCTGGCTGTTTATTCAAGGCTACGAGAGTTTAAGAAAGCTGGAAACGGATTATGTGCGCAATCTGGAAAGCTTTTTTGTTATGTTCATGATCGAGAATTACTGCCATCATGCCTCTGATCCAAGAGAAACAGCCAGTTTAATTGCAGAACAGCCGTATGCTCAGGCGTATATTAGAGATTATTTAAATGATAAACGGTTTTTATTCGAAGTTATCGAACCTGTGGAAATCGATAGAACAGCAATTTTAGGGAGGAAGGATAATGGAAATT
This sequence comes from Paenibacillus sp. TAF43_2, assembly GCF_052113545.1. Lineage (NCBI taxonomy): Bacteria > Bacillati > Bacillota > Bacilli > Caryophanales > Paenibacillaceae > Paenibacillus > Paenibacillus sp. TAF43_2. Next base: position 1,917 of record NZ_JBFRDK010000011.1, on the reverse strand, counting down.
GAAGCTTCCTTAAAGAAACAGCTGCTTGAACTCGAGAATGAGTTGTTAAAGCCGGAAACTCGTACATCCCGCGGAGCAAGATAGGTGAAAAATATGATTTTAGACCCACAAAGGCTGATCGTTGTGAAGTCCGTGCGCTGCGCGGGCTTTTTTATGTATGGAGCGAAACATCAAAATAATAAAACAGATAAGGCAATTGTGAAACATTGTAAATTAAATAAACGTTTAATACTTATCTAAGCAAACAAGGCGGTGTTTAATTGGAGATAGTCAAACATTTTTTTCTTTGGATTTTTATGATTATATTGTTTGTTGCGGCAGCGGTGGTCTTGGAATTATTCGAGGGGAGCAAAATTATGACAACCGAATATTATGGTCTCCGTAATATCGGGCTGACGTTCGTTTTGCTGATGGTTGTTTACGCCTTCCTTTTTTATCCGATTACATTGCTGCCCATCTCTTTGGTTGTTCATAAGCTGGTGAAATCACTAATGATTAAGGCTTCAATCTATATCCTGTTTGGTGGATTGGTGGGCGTATATATGTTTCATTATTTATATGATAATTTTGTCTCGGGATACGAGTTGAATAGAAATAGCTCCATTATAATATTTGCGGTTGTGGGTTTGTTATATGCCCTAGCAGAAAATATGCTGCACCGCCGAATGAGGGACTGATATGGAAACATGTTTTTTGTTGACTGGGAAGCCGCGAGTAGGCAAATCGACTGCCATTGTACAGCTTATTAACCGAATTGGCGCTGAGCATGTTGGAGGATTTTATACGGAAGAAATACGGAGCGACACGGATCGTATTGGATTTAACTGCGTAACATTGGATGGAGAAAGCGAAAGAATAGCAAGTGTAGATAGTACAAGTTCCATAAGAATAGGGAGATATGGCGTTGAAATAGAAGCTTTTGAGAATTTAGCTCTAACGTCAATTAGACAATCCTTGATGACGAAGAATGTTACCGTTATTGATGAAATTGGCTACATGCAAATGTTATCAGTACCTTTTCGGAAGATGGTCTATAACATGGTTTCAAGTTCGCAGCATCTCATTATAGGCACGATTTGCTTGGATAGCCATCCCGAAATTGACAAGATAAAGGAGCTACCGGGCATCAAGCTGTACGTTATGAATGAAGAAAATAGAGAATTAACAACAGAGGCATTGGCGAACGATCTTTTTAGGTTATTGTAGGTGGTATAGGGGGAGATATAAAGAATGTTTGATGAAATCCACGACAAGCTGGAAGAAATGCGTAAAGAAACAGATGAGTGCTATTTCTGTATTGATAAGAGTGAGTATGTTGACGAGAATATCATATTAACGATTACAATCTATAGAGATGAGTCAGGAGTAAGAGTGGAAAAGGGGAAACAATGGGAAATTATTTGTGAAACCGTATTGGATCAAAGGCTAAGGTTAGATAAGGCGTTTGGCTACCTTGATCTTTTAAATAAGCATCCTTATTTGTTTAAGTATAATAAACCGGAATATAATATTTATGGTCCAAAAGAAGCTTTTAAAAATGATGAAATAGCTGGAGCCATTTATCACGAGTTGCAAAAATATTTACAACGCTTTTTTGCGTTGGAGACGATAAGTCATTACATGCCTAGTTACGGCACATACGGTTATCAGGAAAAGGACAGATATGCTTCATTTTGTTCAGGACCGATAGAAATCGTAAATATTTATAAAAAGGTGTTTCAAGCCCACTCCTTAAATCCTGGGATTGATCGTTCCCCTATTAATTATAATGATAAGGGTAAAATGAAACTTTTACTTATGCGTCAACATGAAGAGCCTTCTTTTGTAGTTGCAAAGAACTTTACATACAGGGAAGTTGAATGTTGAAATACATCTATTATCTATGGCACTACGCAACGAAGTAGAGTAGTCTGAGTC
>NZ_JBFRDK010000010.1:0-67992 GCF_052113545.1 Paenibacillus sp. TAF43_2 | reverse complement strand
ATCGAACACGTCAGAGGTGTAGCCTATGAATTACGCGATAAGTGCGATTGTACCTATATTTAATGCCGAAAATTGGCTGCGTCCCTGTTTGAAAAGCATTCTTAATCAGCCTTTTCGAAATATTGAGGTGCTGCTCGTCAATGACGGTTCCACTGATCTCAGCGGCGCGATATGCGAAGAATTCACTATAACAGACAATAGAGTTAAAGTGATTCACAAGCCTAATGGCGGTGCAAGCAGCGCCAAAAATGCCGGTTTACAAGCGGCAAGCGGCAAATACGTCGCCTTTCTTGATGCTGACGATGAAATCGATCCGCTTTTTTTCGTAAAGCTATACGCCATGGCAGAAGAGCATGCTTGCGAAGTGTTGATTGGAGGTTACGCAACAATTCCAACCAAACAGAACGTATCGCCCTGCTTTCGGCTGCATACCGTTATGAACGGCAAAGATTTAATACTAAGCGCCGCAGCTGTTCATTCGAATAATGACCTGTGTTTTACTTGGCGCAGTCTATTTCTTCGCGCATCGCTTGAAAAAAACGGGATTCTGTACAACGAGGGATTAACGGTAGGAGAAGATACCATTTTCCATTTGGAAGCCTTGCTGGCCTCTGATCGTGTCTGCGCGATTCCGGACCCTTTGTATTATCACAACACGGTTAACAATCTGAACAGCCTTATTCGTTCTCCCTATAAACATTATCTTGAAGAAAGCCTTGTTCTGCAGTACCAGCTGCGGAAGAGCTTATCCGAGAGATTCGGTTTATTAGCGCATGCCCATTATAGAAAGGATATGGCGTCCTACCACATCCAAACGATCCTTTCGATGCTGATCAACAATTTCAAAAACAATCCTGTCGCTCCTGCAAAAAAAGATATGGCTAGAATCGTCAACCTTAAAATGATGACAGACAGTACGAAGGAGCTTGGCTGGCTTCACAATTACAGCAACATCAAGTCTTTTCTTTATTATTTAACGCTTAAATTCAAGCTTGCTGCATGGCTGTATCACTTTGAATTCCGCTTGCCGCGCCAATCGCCATTGCTGTTTCTCAAGCTTTTTGGTAGAAAAAAAACCGTTCATAACCGACTGATTCGCTATACTAAGCGTTAATCGCACATCGCCATTCCTTTGTCCGCCCCTCCTTTTCATGTATACTAGAGGCTTCAATTCAATTATACAAAGGATGCGACAACAACTTGGAAAATAGAAACAATCTATTCGTATATACCTATGGCTATCGCATTGAAGAGGCTGATTTATGCCGCTTGGAGATGCGTTCTTTATTTGGAAAACAATCAGAAACTGATCTTTTGTTTAGCGAAATAGACGTACATCCCGACCGCAGTCCTTTTATGAGAGAGCGGCTTGAAGTTTTATATCAAGGCGAACGGCTTGAGGATATTTTGGAGCAGGTGAAGCAAATTCAATTAGGAGAGGCTACATTTAAGGTGATTTTCCTAAAAATGAATGACCTGACGGCGGAAAACAAAATCGATTTTGAAGGACAACGCGCAATTGAACGAGAACTTGGCGTTTATATCGAAGGCGAGGCTGATGTAAGCAAACCTGATTGCGTTTTTGGCATTTTAACTTGGGGCGGTCGCTGGTACTTTGGCAATTATATAAAAAGCAAAGCCGTCTGGCTCGCTCACATGCAAAAACCGCGCAGCTATTCCATTGCACTCAGCACGCGAATTGCGCGCGCCATAGCCAATATCGCTATCCCGAATCCAATCGGGATTAAAGCGATCGACCCTTGCTGCGGCATTGGGACGGTACTGGTAGAGGCGCTGTCTATGGGCATGAACATCGTCGGCCGAGATATCAACCATTTTATCATTCGCGGGACACGTGAAAACCTGGCTCATTTCGAATATGAAACAGATGCCGTTTGCGGTGATATTGCTGATATCTCTGACCATTATGATGTAGCCATTGTAGATATGCCTTACAATCATTTCTCTAATACGACACCCGAGGCACAATTCTCCTTGCTGCAGCATACTCGCCGAATCGCTAACAAAGCAGTCATTGTGACTGCTGATCCAATGGACGAGCTAATTGCAAACGCAGGCCTTACTATCTTAGATCGCTGTACAACTCGAAAAGGCAGCTTCGTCAGACAAATAATCGTCTGTGAATAGTAGATTACAGCTATTATTTGTACCCATTAAATGCTAGCCACGATGCGCAAGCAGCCGTCCATTCTTTTGTATGCTCCTCATCCTCGGCTAAGCCAAGCCCATGACGTCCTTTCGTATACACGTGAAGATCAAAAGGAACCTGGTGCTTGCTCAGCGCGGATGCGAATAAAAGGCTGTTCTCGACAGGAACGGCGCCATCATCTGCTGTATGCCATAAAAAAGTTGGCGGTGTATCAGGCGTTACCTGCGTTTCATTGCTGAGCTGTTCGATTTGATCCAGCTTCGCTTCTTTGCCAAGCAAATTTTCTCTTGAGCCCTCATGCGTAAAAGGGTCTTTAAGTGTGATGACAGGATAACATAAAACGAGTAAATCCGGACGGCAGGACTGCCGTTCAACAACATCCTCTGCATTTTCATTCCCTTGGTCATAGCTTGTCCCCGCGTTCGAAACTAAATGCCCGCCTGCTGAAAATCCAAAAATCCCTATTTTATTCGGATTAATTCGATACATTTCCGATTTGAAACGGACGGTACGTATCGCCCGTTGAACATCCAGCAGTGCGCAAGGATATTGATAAGGCGCCACCCGATATCGCAAAACGAACGCAGAAATGCCTAAACTGTTCAGCCACTGTGCAATTGGTTCTCCCTCATGGTGCGCTCGCCCGCCATATCCTCCGCCTGGACATACGATAACARCTGGTCTGTCCTCGCCATCTACAAGATATGGCGTTATGGCTGGACAATCCTCGTCTGCATTTCCCAGTGCATACGGCGCTCCGTGCATCCACAATAATTGCTCTGCCACCTTACTTCCCCCTTATGCTGCATAAGAATTGAAATCTTTACCATTATATAACTAACGGTTCGGCCAGTCATCTGCAAAAGTATGTATTCAAATAAAAGCAGGCTTAAGCCAAAAAAGCGCCTAAGCCTGTCTATTCATTTTACAATTGCTGCTTGCCTTATTTCTTGTTAATCGTCAAAGCTCCAACGAAACCGATAAATGCTCCGAGCAGTGAGCCGGCTAAAACTTCAATAGGCTGATGACCGAGACTTTCCTTAAGCCGTTCACGCCTGCGCGCATGATACAATCCTGGATGCTCGYCAGCCAGCTTTTCCACATCCTCGTCCAAATCATTTACCTGCACAGCAATTTCACCTGTATGCCTGCGAATATTCATCGCATCGTACATCACAATAATGCCAAGCATCGCGGATATGGCAAATTCCGGCGTCTTTACGCCATATTTGGTCGCCGTGTATGCAGCTAGCGCGGAGACGCCGCTTGAATGTGAGCTCGGCATTCCACCTGAACCAATAATTTTCCGCACATCCCATTTGCCGCTTCTCGCAAAATGTACAGGCAGCTTAAGCAATTGGGCTGCCCCAACAGCCGTCAACGCTGTCACAAGTCCTCTGTTTGACATATCCGTCAACCTCCAGTCCTTATTCCCATCTCATTTTGCCCTGCTGAGCGTAAATTATTTCATATAAATAAATCGCTCACCGGGGGCGAACATATGGAACTTCTGGGCTGGATAATGACGCTGGATATAATCGACGAAATAAGCCGGGTTCTCATCATTGTGTGGAAATAAGCCATAATGCATTGGAATCAATAAATCAGCATGAATTTGTACCGCGATCTCAACAGCCTCACGATAATTGCAATTGCCGACGATCCCCTGTTCATTGCGAACAAAATCTCTTCCATTGATCGGCAATAATGCAATATCGATTTGCCTGCTTTGCAGCCAAGTGACAAGCTCTGGGAAACCAACGGTATCGCCAGAGTGATAAAGATGAATGCCATTAAAATTCGCAACATAACCTAGAAACTTATGTTCACCTGCTTCATCCTGTTCGAACTGTTCATGCTTGGCAGCGAATGCATCGAGCCTTATGCCGTCTGCAAGCTCAATCGATTGTCCATGAGAGATGCCAATCAGCTGCTCATCACGGAAACCCCATTCCTTCAATAGCGGAAGATGAGCTCTCGGCACGATAAATCGTGTTTTGGGTGATTGCTGAATAACTTGCAGCGTCTGCTTGTCCATATGATCCTCATGGTGGTGGGAGCAAACGACATAATCGACATCGAGGCAATCTGAAGGCGACAGCGGCGATTCGAAGGCTCTTGACCACGGCGGTCCTGCCATCTCATACACCCAGTTCGTCAGATACGGATCAAATAAAATTGTTTTTTTGTTCCATTTGACGAGAAAGCCCTCTTGTCCAAGCGCCCAAAGCGCCAAAGCTTGATCTGGAAGTTCAGTTCCAGCTATTTGCTTTACTAAATTTTTCCCACTGTTATAAACGTTCACGACGGTCATCACCCTTTTTGCTCCATATTTTGAATGCGAAGGTCTTTCGTAAACCATAGCTTATAGCTTAATAAACTTAAAATAATGCTCGTAACCGCAGCTGAGCTTGCGAACGCAAACACAATTAATATTTGGTACCGAACCGCTTCCATCGGATTCGCGCCAGCGATAATCATCCCTGTCATCATACCGGGAAGCTGAACCAGCCCTACCGTCTTCATTCCGTCTATTGTCGGAATCATGCTCGATTTAACCGATCGCTTCATTACGTCTTGAATCGCTTGCCTTGCTGTCGCTCCAAGTGACAGCAGCGTCTCCATCTCGCCTTTTGAGGATTCGACCTCTCTTCTCATTTGATTGAGCAGTAAACCCGAAACGACCATCGCATTGCCGATTGTCATGCCGCTAATCGGAATAATGTATTGCGGTGTCGCTTCTATAATTCGAAAGCCGAGCAGCAGTCCCATCATAAGCAGCTCTGTCGATGTGATTGCAATCGCGATTTTCCAAATGATGCCCTTTAGTCCAGCTCCTCTTTTACCAGCATGATAAGACGCTACACTAATCATAAGTACAAGGATCATTGTAATAAACAGCGGGTTGCTCGTATTAAAAATAAATTGCAGCACATAGCCGACAAGCAGCAGCTGTACCGCAGAACGAATGGTGCCAATCGCGATGTCTCGCTCAAGCCCAAGCTTCTGCCATACGGAGATAAGCATCGTAATCATCACAAACAACAAGGTAAAGCTAAGTGCTACGATTGACATGGCTGCTCCTTTTGTATCGGCGCTTTTATATAATTTTGTGCGAGCTCGGATGTTGGATGTTCAAAAAAAGCAGCCGTGTCGCTATTCTCCAGCAGCGTTCCTTCCCCCATGAACCATATCGAGCTGCTCATCTGCTGGGCCTGCTCCAAATCATGTGTAACCCAAAGCATCGTTGCCCCTTCTTGATGATGCCACTCTCGCAGCACTTCCTCCACCAGTTCCTTGCTGCCTCGGTCAAGCGACGCGGTAATCTCATCAAGAAGAAGCACGGTAGGATGAAGAAGCAAAGAACGGAGCAGCGATATTCGCTGTTTCTCTCCTCCTGACAGCTGTTCGGCGCTTTTGCCCATATCAAGATGATCCAGCCCTAGCCTTGGCAGCATGTGGCGTACGAGCTTCTCGTCATATGGCATGCGATGCAGCATACTCACAGTTCTCAAATTTTGCTCAATGCTCCCATTCAGCATAACGGACTGCTGAGCAACGTAACATACCTTCATTCTCCAAACCCTTGGATCTAGTTCTCGCTGTGAAACATTATGTAAACGGATATCACCCTCATCGGCGTTATCCAGACCTGCAAGCAAACGAAGCAGCGTGCTTTTGCCTTGTCCAGATACACCTAATATAGAAATAATAGCCGGATCAGCAATCGTTGCAGTAACATTTGCGAACAGCTGAACATTCCCATCACCACTGCGATTTTTCCTAATACTCTGAAGTTCCAAAACACTAGCCACAAACGTTCCTCCCTTCGGCTTCCCTTACATTATAGCTGTAATGCTTGGCTCGAAAAAGTAAATTTAATAAGCTATAGACCAGCTCGTATGCAAAAAAAGGCTGATGACTACTGCCGCAGTTGCGGAAGCAGGCACCAGCCTTCATAGTCCTTCTATGCTTGCTGTATTATTTTATCGCTGCGTCAATTTCTTTAACCATTTCCGCTACAGAGATAAGTCCGCCGCCGGAAAGGTACCAGAAATCTGGATTAAGATAAACGATATTTCCTTCTTTGTACGCTTTAGTGTTTTTCACCAAAGCATTCTCAACGGAAGAATGTGCATCCCCTGATCCTTCTGTTACTGCATTGCGGTCAACAACGAATAAGTAATCAGCATCCTTCTCTGCTACATATTCGAACGTTACAGGGTCGCCGTGCGTTGAAACTTTAATGTTCTCATCTACAGCCGGTATGCCAAACACGTCATGAATGATACCGAAACGCGATGCTTTACCATATGCGCTGATTGCACCTTCGTTTGCCAAAATAATAAGGCCATTTTTTCCAGAAGCTGTTGCTTTTTCATTCAATGCTTTAATGGAATCATTAATCGCTGCTAGCTCTGTATCTGCTTCAGCTTCTTTAGAGAAGATTTGAGCCAGTGTTTTCACGTTAGTCGTAAAGGACTCCATGAAGTTTTTGTTGTCCACACCCATAAAAATCGTAGGAGCGATCTTCGTAAGCTCTTCGTAAGCATCCTGTTGACGACCTGAAATAATGATCAAGTCAGGTGCAGTTTCATTGATTTTCTCAAAGTCCGGCTCTTTCAAGCTGCCTGCGTTTACGTATTTTGCATCTTTAAATTTCTCAAGGTATGCAGGAACGCTAGCTTGCGGAAGTGAAGCAACCTCTACGCCTAGCTTGTCTAGTGTATCAAGAGTACCATAGTCAAATACGACAACCTTGCTAGGATTAACAGGGACAACCGTTTCGCCAAGCTGATGTTTAACTGTAATTTCTGTAGGTGCATCTGTTGCAGGTGTTTCAGAGACTGGTGTGTTCGTAGCGCTGTTAGCGCCTTTATTTCCGTTGTTATTTGCGCCGCATGCAGCAAGCACCAAGCTTAGAATGACTAAAATAGCCAATACAGGTATAGATTTTTTCAAAACATTCACCCCTAAATCAATTTTTTTATATTGAAAAACTTGAAAACCGGAAGTAAGTAAATCTTTCATGACTACTTAAAATAGACGCCGATACGATTCCCGTTTATGAGCTCAATCGGTATGTCCATGTCATAGATGTCATGAAGCACGGCGTTGTCGATGATCGTCTCGGTTGAACCTTCCTTGACGACCTTTCCATCCTTCAACGCCACGATATAATCGGAGTAGCAAGAAGCGAAATTGATATCGTGAATAACGAGCACGACCGTTTTGCCAAGCTCCTCAACGAGCCGCCGCAGCACCTTCATAATTTGGACGGAGTGCTTCATATCCAAGTTGTTGAGCGGTTCATCCAGCAATATGTATTCGGTGTTCTGAGCGATAACCATCGCAATAAATGCACGCTGGTTTTGTCCACCGCTGAGTTCATCAAGGTACTTGGCTTGCAGATCAACAAGATCCATATAAGCAATGGCTTCATCTACTTGCTGCCAATCTTCCTTCGTCAGCTTGCCTTGTGAATAAGGGAACCTGCCGAAGCTGACGAGCTCCCGTACAGTTAAACGAAGATTAATATGATTCGACTGTTTTAAGATCGATATCTTTTTGGCAAGGTCAGCACTTTTCCAGCTACTTACTTCCTTCCCCTCAATTAACACTTGGCCGCTGTCCTTCGCTAACAATCGGCTAATCATAGAAAGAAGCGTACTCTTGCCTGCACCGTTCGGTCCGATAAACGAAGTGACCTTTCCCTTCGAAATCCGAATCGATACATCCTCGATAACCGGCTTGCCGCCATATGATTTGGAAACATTTTTAACCTCTATCATGCTTTCTTCTCCCTTAGCAGCAAATATAAAAAGTACGCTCCGCCGATGAAGTTAATAATGACGCTAATCGTCGTTTCAAACGTGAACACATGCTCTACGAGCAGTTGACCGCCTACGAGTGAAATGATGCTGATGAGTATCGCCCCTGGAATGAGATAGCTATGCCGATAGGTGTTCATGAACTGATAGGCTACGTTGACGACGAGCAGTCCAAGGAAGGTAATCGGCCCAACTAAAGCCGTGGATACAGCGATCAGAATGGCAACGATGACGAGCACTCTTTTGACAACATAATCATAAGGAATGCCAAGATTGACTGCATGCTCTTTGCCCAGCGACAACACGTCAAAATATTTGCTTAACCTCATGCCATAAATAGCTACAAGAGCGACGATGATAATTGAAATGATAAGCAGATCCGTGTTGACGTTATTGAAGCTGGCGAACATTTTCCCCTGCACAATTAGAAATTCATTCGGATCAATAAGAACCTGCATGAACGTCGACATGCTCCCGAACAATGTGCCCATCACTAGTCCTATTAATAGAAGGAAATAAAGATTTCTGCCTTCCCTTTTGAATAGAAACTTATAGAGCAGCAGAGCGAATGCTATCATTGCCGCTATCGTAATAAAAAAATTAAGATGCTTGTTTGTGCTTGGCAGACTCATCGATCCAAAGGTAAAAACGACGAAGGTTTGAATCAGCATATAAAGGGAATCCAGCCCGATAATGCTCGGCGTCAAAATACGGTTATTCGTAATGGTCTGAAAAATCATAGTGGAGTAAGCAATAGCGCCCCCGGTTACGACAATCGCCAGTACCTTCTTCAATCTTCTTGGCAGTGCATAATCCCAATGGGTCCCAAGATCGATGAACAAAAATACGGCAATTAATGCGACGCCAAGCACCGCAAGCAAACTTAGTTTAAGCTTCATATGCCTTTCTCCTCATCAACAAGTAAAGAAAAATAATGCTTCCGACAACGCCGATCGTGAGTCCGATTGGAATTTCATACGGAAAAATAATTAGGCGGCCAAGCACATCGCACACCAGTACGAATATGGCTCCAAGCACCGCCGTGTGCGACAGGTTTTTCTTCAAATTGTCGCCCATATAAAGCGTCACGATATTCGGAATAATGAGGCCAAGGAAAGGCAGCGTACCGACTGTCAAAATGACGATAACCGATACAAGAGCTACAATTACAAGCCCGATGTTAACGACAAGCTTATGATTCATTCCCAAATTGGTTGAAAACTCTTCGCCAAGACCTGCAATGGTAAACTTGTTCGCGTAGAGATAAGCTACTACGAGCAGCGGCAGGCTTACATACAGCAGCTCGTAACGTCCGCTCATTACAAGCGAGAAGCTGCCTTGCAGCCAAGCTGAGATGTTTTGAATAAGATCATTTTTATAGGCAAAAAATGTTGTAACAGAGCTGATGATGTTACCGAACATCAATCCTACCAGCGGAATGAATATCGTATCTTTAAATTTCAGACGATCGAGAATTTTCATGAACAGATAGGTTCCTGCGAGTGCAAAAGCAAACGCGATCAGCATTTTCTCAAGCGTACTCGCCGATGGGAATACCATTAAGGCAACGAGTATACCGAGTCTAGCGGAATCATCCGTTCCGCCGGTCGTTGGCGATACAAATTTGTTGCGGCTTAGCTGCTGCATAATCAAACCAGTAACGCTCATGCCGACGCCGGCAATAATAATACTGATAAGCCTAGGAAAACGGCTGATGGTGAGAACCTGAAGCTGCTCATCCGTCAGACTGAACAAGTCTAGCGGCGAGATGTCTTTTACTCCGATAAATAAAGAAGTAATCGATAATACAAAAAGCACGACAAAAAGATACCATAGCTTCATACTCAATCCTCGAATCATCACGAATATTATCAGAGATAATCATTCTCATTAATTATCAAAAAAATACATTGCCTCCGCTTATCATCATTCAATGATAACCATTATCAGCAACATTCACTATGTTACACGATTTTCAGATGATCGGAATGGACTTTCCTGTTTTGGGGGATGGACATTTCTATACAACTGGGAGGTGTGACGGGTTGGTGAACATAGATACGCTCCGTCCGGGGAAGCTAATTAGCGGTTTGTGGCTCTGTCCTCACCAAATTCACTATTTCTGTGCAGATAGCTCTATAAACTAGTCTTATTCAAGCAGCTCATCTCGCCAATGTGCCTCTAAAGTGTGAACTGATCAGAAATAGAGCTAGAATATAGCTCTATTTTCACCAAATCCACTATTTCAGCGCAAATAGAACTAAAAACTAGTCTTATACTTGCTGCTCTGCTCGTCAAAGTACCTCCAAAGCGTGAACTGATCAGAAATAGAGCTAGAAACTAGCTCTATTCTCACCAAATCCACTATTTCAGCGCAAATAGAACTAAAAACTAGTCTTATACTTGCTGCTCTGCTCGTCAAAGTACCTCCAAAGGGTGAAATCATCAGAAATAGAGCTAGAAACTAGCTCTATTCTCACCAAAATCACCATTTCGGCGCAAATAGAGCTAGAATTTAGTCTTAACTAAGCAGCTCATCTCATCAAAGTACCTCTAAAGTGTGAACCGATCAGAAATAGAGCTAGAAACTAGCTCTATTCTTACCAAAATTACCATTTCAGCGCCATTAGAACTAAAAACTAGTCTTATTCAAGCAGCTCGACTTGTCAAAACACCTCTAAAGCGTGAAYTGATCAGAAATAGAGCTAGAAACTAGCTCTATTCTCACCAAAATCACCAATCCAGCGCATATAGAAATAAAAACTAGTCTTATCCATGCTGCTCGGCTCGACAAAACACCTCTAAAGTGCGAACTGATTAGAAATAGGGCAAGAAACTAGCTCTATTCTCACAAAAATCACTATTTCAGCGCAAATAGAGCTAAAAACTAGTCTTATCCAAGCAGCTCGACTTGTCAAAACACCTCTAAAGCGTGAACTGATCAGAAATAGAACTAAAAACTAGTCTTATTCAAGCAGCTCATCTCGTCAATGAACCTCATAAGTAAAACATATTAAAAATAGAGCTGAAATCTAAATCTAGATTCCAGCTCTATCTCCATAACAGCCTAACTTACATACTGCTTCATATATTGCATCTAATGCTGCGCCATGAGCAGCTGTTGATACACCTTGCCTGTGGCGAGAAGCTCTTTATGGGTGCCGGTCTCGGCTAACGATCCTTGATCCATAACGAAGATCACGTCTGCATTCTCGATAGTGGACAACCTATGTGCGATCATAATTGTTGTCAGCCCCTTCCGTCTTGCTTCTAGGCCAGCCAGCAGCTGACGCTCTGTCTCTAGATCGAGCGCTGACGTCGCTTCGTCCAGCACCAAAACTTCCGGATCACTGACAATTGCCCGTGCAATGGCAATACGTTGACGCTGTCCACCGGATAGCTTGATGCCCCTCTCTCCAATATTCGTGTCATAACCGTCAGGCAGCCCCAGAATAAAATCATGAATCTGAGCGATACGGCAAGCTTCCTCCACATCCGCTTCGGTTACCTCGTCTCTGCCTAACATCAGGTTTTCACGAATGGTATCAGAGAACATATACGGGTCTTGGAACACAACAGACACCTTACTTGCCCACTGCTCGCGGTTGAAGATTTGGGCGTCCATATCGTTCAGCTTAAACGTCCCCTTCGGCGCATCAAAGAAACGAACCAATAGCTGAGCAATGGTTGATTTTCCTCCCCCGCTCGTCCCTACAAAAGCAATTTTGCTTCCGATCGGCAGATCAGCCGAAAATCTGCGAATGACCTCCGGCAGCTCTGGTGAATAGCGAAAGCTCGTATCTTTAAAGGACAACTGCTCAATCGGTCCCGCTATACTCTTTTGACCCTTATCTTGCTGTTCCATCTCCAAAATACGCTGAACCCTGTCCACGTTAGCAAGCTGTGAAGACATGACCATAATAAATTGAAATAGATTATAGAAGGAATCCGACATTTGCGTAGAAAACTGAAACAAGATGACGAACGTTCCGATCGACATTTGTTCATGAATAAGCTGCATACCGCAGTATCCAAGCACAAGAATGCCAATGCCCCATTTCATCGGGTCGCTGTAGCGAATTTGCCGATTCACGAGTTTTCCTTCAGCCATTACCTGCTCAAAATATTCCGCAAACATTTTATCGTAAAGCTTCATTTCCCACTTCAATCGGTGATAAGCAACCACTTCTCGTGTAGAGGCTACTCCCTCTTCAATTTGTATGAGCAGCGCCGTACGTTTCTCCGCCACTTTTTTGGCTTGCTCCTTCAGCTTGGGGGTGAAGTAAAAGCCAATAAGAACGTAAATGGTACAAAGCCCCACAATCATAAGCAGCAAAACAGGGCTGGAAATGCCAATGATCGTCATCAATATGCAAAGGTTTAACGTCTCCTGTATACCGCGCGGAATCTGCCAGCCCATCACGCTAGCCGAAACGAACAGATCCTGCGTGAACGAATATACGTATTTGCCGGTTCGCTCATTTTGGAACCGTTCGACTGGAACACCTTCAAGTCGCTTCAGCATTCGGGAGAGCAAAGAGCGGCTGACTGCAAATTCATTGCGAACGAGACTTCGGCTCGTCATCGTAAACATTAGCGAGTAGACGAGACCTGCAAGCGCGAAAATAGAGATGACAATCGGCATCAGCCCATACTTGCCTTCCGTAAACACGTCATCAATTAATATTTTTTGAACATATACAATCGTATAATTGGATACAGACTCCAGCGCGAGATAGAGCAGCACAATGAGATAAGTGCCTCTCAGCATGACGGAGTTCGACCAAAAGATTTTAAGATACTTCATGTGCCACCCTCTCTTCCGCTGCTTCGGATTGCCCGATTTCCAGTTCATACAGCAGCCCTTTGCGTGCAATCAGCTCTTCATAGCTTCCTGCCTCCGCAACGCGGCCCTCGTGAATGACAACGATTTTGTCAAAATGCTTCACTGTCGACAGCCTGTGTGCAATCGCAATCGTCGTACGGTTAACCAGTACTTCATCAAGCGCTCGCTGCACTTCATATTCACTTACATTATCTAGAGACGAGGTCGCCTCATCGAGCAAAATAATAGCTGGCTGCTTCACAAACATCCGCGCAATCGATACTCGCTGCTTCTGTCCGCCAGAGAGCTTCATGCCTCGCTCGCCAACGAGCGTATCGTAGCCTTCGGGCAGCTGCATAATGAAATCATGCGCATATGCAGCTTTGGCGGCTGCAACCACTTCTTCGTCGCTTGCTTCTGGTTTCCCGAATCGAATATTCTCTTTGACAGAAGACCCGAACAGATAGGTTTCTTGAAATACATAGCCGATCGACTCTCTCAAACACTCTAGCGTCATTTCCTGAATTGGAACACCATCCAGCTTAATCATGCCGGCAGTCGGATCGTAAAAACGCCCAATCATTTTAAACATCGTAGTCTTGCCGTTGCCGCTTGCCCCTACAAAGGCGACCTTCTCTCCAGGCTTGATGGTGAGCGAGAATCCGTTAATAACAGGAGGCTGCTCCGGATACTGAAAGTAAACATCCTCGAACGTAAGTCCGCCGCGAACCTCTTCAAGAGCGATCGGATCGGCCGGATCATCAATCTCAATTTTTTTGTGCATGAATCTATATAGCGGAATCGTTTGGTGGATGATGAGCTTCTGTTCCGTAAGCTGGGTGACGAGCAGCGTGAGGCGGAACATCGTCGTCATGTATAAGAGGGTAAAGGCGATAAAACCGCCTAACGTAATCCAATTATTTTGGAGAGAGTAGTAGCCCGCAATAAATAATGCAATGGCGCCCAAATAAAATGTGAACCGCCGAAAGCTGCCTCGCCCGAAGCTATACGTAGCAGCGAGCAAGTAAACATGCGACCACTCTTTATGTTTTTCGAGCGTCCGTCCATGGTACCAGGGCTGCGAGCCGAAAGCTCGAAATTCGCGCAAGCCGGATATGCTTTCGTAAACCGATTGATTATAAGCAATTCGTGATTGACCGGACTCTCTCCCGTAAAGGGAAGCTTTCCGTTCAAAATAAGGCCCAAACAAATAATAAAGCCCGAATGTTGGCAGCATGATGAGGCATAACCAGCCGCTAATGCTGAGCAGCAAACAAATAGCTACCGCTATAAAAAGCAAGTTTTCGATGACGCTCGGAAGGACATTGCGGTATATTTTCTGAACCGAAGCTACCTCGGAGTTGAACATTGACAGCGTCTCGCCCGCAGGGTGCCGCTCGTAATGAGCAAAACCGAGCTTGCGCAAATGCTTGAAAATCGCTGTTTGCATATCACGGGATGCTAATTCACCAATTGTCCGCTGCAGTAGATTGCGATAATTTTTGGCGATAAGCATGAGCAAATTGATAGCTACAAGCGCTCCCAAAATCATCATAAAAAGAGAGGTATCCTTGTTGACTACGACATGATCAATAACATATTGGATCATCTTTGGCGTTAATGTTTCCCCAAGCACCGCCATCGTACCGCAGGCCGCAAGTGCTGCGATTTGCTTCTTATAAGGCGTCAAAAACTTTAGCGCCCAAATG
Source organism: Paenibacillus sp. TAF43_2 (assembly GCF_052113545.1). Classification (NCBI taxonomy): domain Bacteria; kingdom Bacillati; phylum Bacillota; class Bacilli; order Caryophanales; family Paenibacillaceae; genus Paenibacillus; species Paenibacillus sp. TAF43_2. The sequence continues at coordinate 53,457 of NZ_JBFRDK010000010.1, read as the reverse complement.
TAGGAGCTTTTTGATTCATTCAGCTCAGCCTTCTGTTTTCCTTTGTCCGCCTGCTTGCGAGCCTGTTCGCTCATCTGCTGCAATGGCCTATCGGCTTCCGCAGCTTTTTCTGTTTTTAGCATCGTTGTTCCCTCCTCGTTTCTGTTTGTTAAACCCCTTTAAACAACCTATTTTTTGGCAGTTGGCTACCTATCATAATTCTGGGTACACATTTTGTCAACGCACAAAATGATTATAGTCATTCATTACCAAGCAGCATCGCCACTGCACACCAACACGTAAAAAGCCCGGCTCAAGGCACCAGCGCCTGTTGACCGGACTTTCTATAATAGTTGCGATATCTTGGCTATAATTCCACAATCGCTTTAATAACCTTTGATTCTGGCTTCAGCCAGCTGTCGAAGTGGTTGATCATTTCCGCAAACGGCACACGATGCGTAATGAAACTAGCCACATCAATGCTGCCGCTTCGCACAGCTTCTTGAACTGCTGAGAAGTCCTCAATAGTCGCATTTCGGCTTCCCATTAACGTCATCTCCCGCTTGTGAAACTCAGGATCGTTGAAGGAAAGCTCTGCTTTGACGAGGCCAACATATACAAGCTTGCCTCCGTGTGCAACAAAACTAAATGCATCGCTCATCGATCTTGCGCTGCCGGTAGCATCGAATACAACAGTTGGAAACTCTCCATTTGTTAATTCTGAAATTTTCGCCGCAGCGCCTTCCCGAGCATTAACCGTCTCATCCACCTTCGCCCATTGCTTGCAAAAGGCTAGGCGTTCCTCCTGAATATCCATTGCGATCACCCGCGCACCACGATGCTTGGCAAAAGCCATAACACCAAGACCAATTGGCCCAGAGCCAATAACGAGCACCGTTTCGCCAGCTCGAAGCTCCGCGCGGCGAACGGCATGCGCGCCAATGCTCAGCGGCTCCAGCACGGCCGATTGATCAAGCGTCAGGCCGTTCGTCACGAGCAAATGCGTAGTCGGTACGACAACCAGCTCGCGCATGCCGCCATCAATATGCACGCCTAGCACCTTCATGTCCGTGCAGCAATTCGTTTTCCCATTGCGGCATGCAATACATGTCCCGCAGTGCATATATGGAATGATGCTAACCTGATCGCCCACTTTGATATTGCCATGCTGATCATCCACCTGCTCAACGATGCCAGCCAGCTCATGACCCAGCACGCGTGGATAAGAGAAGAAAGGTTGATTTCCTTTATATGCATGCAGGTCAGTTCCGCAAATGCCTATTCTCCGAATTCGAACGACTGCAGTCCCCGGCTGCAGGACAGGCTCCTCTTGCTCAACCAGCCTTAGCTGATCGACTTGTTCACATACGATTGCTCTCACCCTGCAGCTCTCCCTTATACGTCGATTCTCGTATTGTATTCTTCTCTTCCACTTTTCCAGCTAAGGTTATGAATCGGCTCCAATATAGCAAGAACCTCTCGCAGCAGCTGTTCATTAATCGGCTCGTCCGTCCATTCTATGTTTTTACGGATATTAGCCGGATTAGCTGTACTCACCAGCGTTGTTGGGATTCGTTCATTCGCCGTAGCGAATTGTACAGCCAGCTTGGCGATATCCTCGCCCTTAGCAGCACAATACTCGGCGGCTTTCGCACATAAAGCACGTATCTGTTCACCAGCAGGATGCCAGCTCGCAACTGCGCGATTGCCAAGCAAGCCCATCGAAAGCGGCGATGCACTAACAAGCCCAACCTGCTTTTGCTCCAGAAGCGGCAATAGCTCCAGCAAAGAGGTATCATTTAAAGAATAATGGCAATAAGAAAGTACAGCATCGAGCTCGGTATACGCCAGCGATTTCTCAAATACAGCAAGCGGGAGTCCAGAAACGCCCGAGTATCGGATTTTACCCTGCTGTTTCAGCTTATCGAGTGCTAAGAACGCACCCTCTGCAACTTGCTCGAAGGGAACAAATTCAATATCATGCAAAAACAATATATCGATATAATCCGTCTGCAGCCTAGCCAGGCTTTCATCCACACTGCGGATGATACGCTGCTCCGAGAAGTCGAACTCGTCCGCGCCATACCTTCCAGCCTTCGTTGTCAGAATAAACCGATCTCTCGCAATCTCAGTTATCGCCTTGCCCAGAACCGTCTCCGCTTTCGTTAAGCCATAATACGGCGAAACGTCGATCAGATTAATGCCCATATCCACCGCAGTATGCACGGTACGAATGCTTTCTGCTTCGTCCGTCTCTCGAAATACAGAACCTAGCGAGGATGCGCCAAAGCTGAGAGCTGACACCTCGAGTCCCGTCTTGCCAAGTTTACGATATTTCATTTATATCCACTCCGATTTTGAGAATCAATCTGTTATTGCCGTCTATCACCGTTCGCCGCCGCTTTTACAAAATAACGCCGTCTTTAAAAATCGCGATTTCCTTAAACCCGTTCCGCTCATTGTGTGTTTGCACTTCGCCTGAAGCCAAGCTGATTAGTTGCTCCCACAGCTCATCGGTCAGCGTCTCCATGCTTTTGCTCTCAAGCAGCTCACCTGCGTTAAAGTCGATCCAGTTTTTCTTGCGGGCAGCAAGCTCGCTATTCGTCGCAATCTTCACCGTTGGAACCGGCCCGCCAAACGGCGTTCCCCGTCCTGTCGTGAACAGCACGATATGCGCTCCTCCGGCTGATAACGCCGTAACCGATACCAGATCATTGCCAGGTGCTTCTAATAAATTGAGACCGTTGCTCGTAACGCGCTCCCCATAAGGCACAACATCCCTTACAATAGCGTGTCCGCCCTTTTGAGTACAGCCGAGTGATTTTTCCTCTAATGTACTAATGCCCCCTGCCTTATTGCCGGGCGATGGATTCTCATAAATCTCTTGATCATGCTTTATAAAATATTGCTTGAAATCGTTTATTAAATGAACAATTTTGTGAAAAACCTGCTCATTTGCTGCACGACTCATTAATATCGTCTCCGCGCCGAACATCTCCGGCACCTCGGTCAATATAGCTGTACCGCCCGCTTCGATCAAACGATCCGATACCGCCCCTACGAGTGGATTCGCCGTTATGCCGGACAAGCCATCCGAGCCGCCGCATTTCAGGCCAAGCTTCAGCTTCGATACGGAAACCGGCTCGCGCTTGAATCGTTTTGCATAACTTACGAGCTCTTCTACCAGTCCCAGCGCGTCCTCGATCTCATCCTCCGCCTCTTGCGACTTGAGAAACTTTACTCGTTCCGCGCTATGTTCGCCAATTGCCCGCTTGAACGCATCAATCTGATTGTTCTCACAGCCTAAGCCGATAACGAGTACGCCAGCTGCGTTCGGATGGTTTACGAGTGAGGCAAGCAGCTTCTGTGTGTGCACAAGATCATCGCCAAGCTGCGAGCAGCCGAACGGATGTGCAAAATGGTACACCCCATCCACATGTCCTTCATAAAGCGCATGTGCTTTTCTTGCTACAATCTCACAGGTTTTATTAATGCAGCCGACCGTGTTAATAATCCAAATTTCATTCCGTATACCGACATCGCCATTCTCGCGAATAAAGCCTTGAAAGGTACGATCAGCATCACGCGATGCTGCTTTCACTTCTGCTGGCGACGTAGTCTGCTCATACGAATAATCGAGAACTCCTTTTAAGCCCGTCCCCATGTTATGGGTATGAATCCAGCTGCCTGGCTCAATATCTACCTTCGCAACTCCAATCGAGTAACCAAACTTGAGCACATGCTCCCCTTTGCGAGCAGCTCGCGTCAGCACCTTATGACCCTTCGGCACCTCATCTTGCAGCTCAAGAACTAGCCCCGACTCAAGCGTCAGCTTATCCCCTTTTGCAAATGACTGCAGCGCAATAACGACATGATCGTCCTCATGCAATCGAATCCAGCTATTCATTCGCTACTCGCTCCATTTCCTCTATGCTCGCGCTTACCGCAGCTGCCAGTTCTGGCCATAGTGACGCCAAATCACATCCCCACACGTTTTCCAAGTGCAGCAGTCTAGATACGGTCTGCTCCAGCGGCCATTTCTGCCCTTTCGCTTCCGCCCATACAGACGCAATGATAGCTAGCAAGCCAGCATCATCCCTCACCGCGTACGGCAATCCGCTTAACGTTTTCCCTTCGTAACCCGTCTCACCAAGTATTACTTTGTAATACCGCAGCAAACCAGCAAAACCTTGTATAAGCCCAGTTGGCAGCATATTACCATCTTCCGCATAATGAAGCAGGGATGGAAGCAGACGCACTTTAAATTTACTTAAGCTGTTCATCGCAATATCCGCAAGTCGATGACGAATGAACGGATTAAGAAAACGTTCATAAACATCCTGTGCATAGGCGTGCAGCTCCTCTTCAGAAATGGCAAGTGAAGGGATAATTTCCGTCTCTACTGTTGCTCTCACCAGAGAACCAAGCACTGTATCCTCCATCGCTTCCCGCACCTGCTCCATATCATGCAGCAAGCCAAGCGGCGTCATTAACGTGTGCGCACCATTCAAAATTMGTACCTTTCTTAGCTGGAAAGGCTTCAAATCCTCGACATAATGTACGTTCAGACCCGCCTTGCGCAGCGGAAGCAGCTCATCCAGCTCCGGTCCTGTCTCAATCGCCCATAAATGATACGGCTCTGCCGTGCTCAGCATGGAATCGGAGTAGCCCCATTCACCAAACCAAGCTTCGGCCTGCGCTGCATCGGGATAACCCGTAACAATGCGATCGACTAATGAGTTCAGAAAACGGTTATGCTGAGTAACCCAATCTTTGAATTCTTTGGAATATCCCCAATCATCGCTATAGCGCAAAATACAGCTGCGAAGTTCATCGCCATTACGTTCCAGCAGCTCGCAAGGCAAGCATACTAAGCCGCGCTTCGGATCGCCTTTAAAATAATTAAACCTGCGGTACAGCAGCTGTGTCAGCTTGCCGGGAAACGACTGAATCGGTTGTCCCTCGATCAGCTCCTCYGGTYGATAAACAAGACCCGCTTCCGTCGTGTTGGATACGACAACCTGCAAGTCTGGGCTTTCGGCCAAAACGAGATATTCATCCCAATTGGAATACGGATCAAATACTTTGCTAAACACAGAAACAATCTCTGTACGCTCCACGCTGGCACCATTCTCCAAACCGCGAACAACAAGCGTATATAGACCGTCCTGTTCTGCCAGCGCATCAATCTTTGGTTTTCCTCCAGGACGCGGCTGCGTCACCGCAATGCTACCCTCGTATAAGCCTTGATTCTTGCAAGCTTGAATCATCCAGTCAAAAAAGCCGCGCAAAAAATTGCCTTCGCCAATTTGCAGTACCGTAATCTTAGCTTGCTTTATTGCCCTATATTGCTGTATCTGTTCTTCATTTAAATGCTGCTCGTTTAAAGTATTCATATTCGATAAAACTCCTTTGCGTTTCGTCCAAACAACCGCTCTCGCTCTAATTCCGTCCATGTCTGCGGCAGCGCCTGCTCCAGCACGGACACAACCTCGTCGTAGCTTGCCGCAAGCAAGCTGACCGGCCAATCGCTGCCAAACATGACCCGCTTGTAACCAAATGCTTCGAGCGCATGCTCGATATAGGGCAAGAAATCAGCTGGTTGCCAGTTATCATGATCCGCCTCTGTGACCATTCCCGAGAGCTTGCAAAATAGATTAGGATGAGCGGCCAATTGGCTAATCTGGCTTTTCCAAGGCTCAAGCTCCCCAGCTTTTATTCTAGGCTTCGCGATATGGTCAATGACCGCATGAAGGCCTGGCACTTTATCCAGCAGTTCAACTAGAGGAGTAAGCTGATGCGACACAACTAACAAATCTATCGGTATTCCTTTGTCTGCAAAATATGTGAACGCTTCCAAATAGCTTGGTGCTAAAATCGCATTCGCATCAGGCATCTCCTGAATCATGACACGGAAGCCTACACATTTCGGATGCTGCGCAAAACGCTCGTAATGATTGCGATAATCCGGATCGGCAAGATCCAGCCATGCGACAACGCCTAATATCGTATCGGATGACTCGCTTAATGTCAGCAAATAATCCGTTTCTGCAAGCGTCGCTGCCGCCTGCACAACAATCGTACCGTCCAGCTTATGTTTATTTAGATGAGGCTCCAAATGCTGAGGCAAAAAATCGCGGTAAAGCACCGGAATGTCTGGTGTGATCCAGCCGTAATCCCCTCGTTCAATCTTCCAATAATGTTGATGCGAATCTATTCTCATCTCATCAGCCTCTTTTCTAACAAAGTAGCTTCCTCTTCATTATAAAAAACAATATTGATAGCTGAAATAATCAATTCATGCATATTTGTACTCTTTTTTGATATTTGTTACAATCAGGCTGATGCTAGGAGGACTAGCGCTTTTTGAAACTTAAAATAGAATGGAAAAGGTGATCGGATGATCCGTCCGTTTCAATTAGAAGATGTAGATTACATCATTAACTCCCACTACAATCTTTACAATAAGGAGTTCCAATACGATCTTTCTTTCCGAGCGTTTATTGCTGATCGTGTACATGGTTTTATCGAGAGGTCAGATCCTAATGAGAACATTTGGATTTTGGAAAGCGAAGGAAAGCAGCGTGGTTCGATTAGTATTCATAAAGTGAATGAGGATACCGCTCAGCTCGGTTTGTTTGAGGGAAAACTATGAATCCCTATCGTAAAAGGTTCGATGCCCATACACCGTTTCCGTTTGAATGCGTATATCGTGACACCAAGAGCGCGCAAAACGAATTGCCTGATCATATACACGATTGGTATGAACTCGTTTATATTTATAGCGGCAAAGGTACGTTCTTTATCGATCAGACGTTTTATGATGCTGTTCCCGGCGACATCTTCCTCATTCCCGGAAACACGATCCATCGCTCCTTTCCAGATTCGAATGACCCGAAAACATCAACTGCGCTTTTCTTTAATGCTTCACTCGTGCACAGTCCGCCGCTTGGCGATTCTTTCTCCTATTTGCGCTGCTTCGAGCAAGCCAAGCGCCATAAGGCGTACAAGCTGTCGAAGGCATCTGCTGAAGAGAAACAACAAATAATCGATTTAATCGATCGGATACATTTGGAGGAAATGGACAAGCTGCCAGGCAATCGTCTAGCTATCCTTCTTCATCTCCAGCAAATATTGCTGTTCCTCGGGCGAATCCTCGCTCCCTCTGAAGAAGGCCAAACGGTATCCTCATCCGCTCCAAGCTGGATGACCGCTGTATTAACCTACATCGATGAGCATCCGGGCAGTCCTCTTGGCTTGTCGCAGCTTGCCAAACGCGCATCGGTTACGCCCGCTCATTTTTCACGTGTTTTCAAAAAACTAACCAGCATGAACGTTACGGAATATGTCACGACCAAACGAATTATTCGCGCTAAAGAGCTATTAATGGAGAGCGATGCCAATATTGCCGAAATAGCCGAGCAATGCGGCTTTGAAAGCCTTCCGCATTTTCACCGTATGTTCAAGAAACTAACAGGCATGACACCCTCGCATTACAAAAGGAATGAATAATGGTTAGATTCAAAAGGCTGCCTCCGCAAGGTTTTCACAACCTGTGCAGGGCAGCCTTTTTTTACATATTAAACTCGCCAGCTGACCAGTCGATTAACGATGACCATTGTCATAGCTGTGTAGAGAAGCATCATGAGGCAATCCAGCATGACCCCTTGTGTCCAGCCATGAAGCAAAACAACGCGCATGGCGTCCGCTGCATAAGTTGTAGGGAAAATATACGAGACGACCTGCAGCGCTTTAGGCAGCTGATTGAGCTCTACCATGACTGGAGATAGGAAGGTTACAACCATCATAAGCAGCTGAGCAAGCATACTGGTCAACTGCTGATTCGGCGACCAGAAGCCGATGCATACACCGAGCCCTACCACACTCGTCAGCGACAGCAGCATAACGACTGGCAAACCCCATGATAGATGAAGGTCTACGCCATAAACAAAATAACCAATGACACCCAGCAATACGAAGGATGGAATCGTGCTCATAAGCCCGCGCAGCAAATTAGCGGCTACGAAGTTTATTTTCCGGATTGGAAGCGACGCATAAAATGTAAAATGTCCTTGATGCTTTTGCATCGATATTTCTTGCCCCATACTGTTTAAGCCCATAATAATGACGCTAAATATCATATTGCCCGCAATAATCTGAACCATCATCTCTGGGGCGGGGTCAGCGATAAAGAAACGCATAAATAAAATCGTCGTCAGCGGAAACATCGTTGCCAGCAGCACGACGATTACCCAGCTGTCACGTATTAGCGCGAATTGAATGCGGAATAAAATTTCCAGCTCCGTCCATAATCGCTTCGGCCCAGATAGTTGTATTGCCTGCATGTGCCGCAAGCCAAGTGGTGTTCCATTCATGATGCGGATACCTCCTTCATCGCCAAGTCATCAATATGGAAATAAACATCCTCTAAGCTAGGAGGCACAACGGCATATTCCAAAATCGGCAGCTCTGTATGGTCGATAATATACTCTAGTACTCTGCCCGCAGCATTCTTCTCAACTAGCAGCAGCAAACGATTCTCCCCGCTCTCCTGCACGATCCCGTAATGATGAAGGGCGGCAGCCGCTTCGGCACGGCGCCCATTCTCTGTCGTAAGCTCAAACTTCAAGCGCTGGTCAACCTTCTGCTTTAACGTTGCTATATGATCAATCGCCAGCAGCCTGCCATGATTGATGACAGCCGCTCTGTCTACAACCTGCTCAGCCTCCAGCACATTATGCGTGACCAAAATAATCGTCGCGCCTTCGCGGTTGCGCTCCTGGATTAAATTCCAAACGAGCCGCCTTTTTTTCGGATCAAGCTCATTGGTAGGTTCATCAAAAATAAGCACAGGTGAACGGCCAATTAGTGCTGTGCCAATACCGATCAATCGTTTCTGTCCCCCGGACAGCTGCTTCAGCAGCTTGTTTCTTACATCCGCCATATCAAATTGCTCCAATAATTCCTTCGCCTGCTTTTCTGCTTCTGATGCTGGCATCCCTCTTAGCCTGCCCGTAAAAGAAAGCGCTTCGTGCACTTTCAGCGCTGACAGCACATGCGGCTCCTGCGCGTAATAGGCCACCATGCCGGATACGTGACGCGTATTCTTAATCACATCCTCGCCGCAAAACAAAACCTGCCCTTTGGTAGGCTTCAATTGACCGACCATTTGTTTAATGAGCGTCGACTTGCCCGCCCCATTCGGGCCGAGCACGCCAAGTATCTCTCCTTCACGAATCGTAAGCGAGATATCATTATTGGCTGTGACCATCGTTTTGCCTTTCTTATATACCTGACTAACTCCCTTTAGCTCGTATACATACTCACCCAATCTCATTCACTCCCTTATGGATTACGGCAGCAGCTTGCGCCTTGTTTGCTCCCAGTAATAAGCGATTTTTTCTTTGTCGAGCTCATAATAGATGCGATTATCTACTCGAATCAGCTGAATGAGATTAAGATCAAACAACATATTCGTATGATAGCTTATAGCAGCAGGCGTTAAGCCCATTTCCTGAGCAAGCTCATTGCCATAGTAATTTTTATGGCGAAGCAGCTCAATCAATTCCAGCCTTCGCCTATCGGCAATAACCTTCAAGAAACGCTCAATCGTCTCTTGATCCTCGTTACGCCATGCAAAAGCGTCATTGTTGATTCCAATCACCACCAAATGGGAATGTCCTTCACGGTCATCACGATGAATGCCAACACGCACCTGCGAAAAATAACTCACATGCACGGCTGTCTCTTTATCAACCAGATCAACATCCATCTTCGTAATATCGCGGATCGCGCGCTCTGGCTGTTCATCAAATAAGGCACGATATTTCACAGCTCCAGCTTCGCCAAGCTCCTTCAAGCGACCTCGCATAGGCATATAGGCATAACGATGAAACTGCTCCATTATAAACAGAGTCCGCTGTTTGTATTCCTCAGAAAATCGAATATGTTCCAGCAGTGCCGCATGCTCCGCTTGATCAGGCAGCTCACATCCCGAGGCGAGCTCGTAAAGCAGCCCCGCATCCTTCGAGATGGCTCCCCAGTCTCTCCCCTTCGTCCATTCCATGTTCTCGTCATTATATTTCGCAGCTGCCAGGTGGAAGACGAGCTCGCTTGCAGGCTTGCCACGGTAAAACGCCAGAAAATCCTCAGAACTATTCAGCTTGTCTCGTTCCTCTAAAAACAGCATAACCATGACATAGTCAAGCCGCTCTTTAAACATGTTGTCACCAAATAGGGCAGCTATCTCTGCTTTCACATAATTGCTCATGCTCGCATTCGCGGTCTCCGCCATACGAATCATTTCGTCATCCAGTGTAAAATGGATCTCGCGCGCGAAAGCCTTCATATGCTCGAATTGCGCAACAAATTTCATCGTGACTAAAAATTCAATAGGCTCATGATAAGAAAAATGCAATCTTTTGGCTGCTATTTCCCAGTCTAAAATAATGAACGCCTCCACACTTCGTTAAGTATTCGTTTAATGTTATTTAAATAATATATAAAAATCATTTAACATTCGTTAAACATTAATTTAAATGAACCGACTTGAATTGTCAATATCATCCACAAAAAAAAGCTCTGCGCAGGCTTAACTTCTTAGCCTATGCAAAGCTTCTTTTAGTTAATTTTAATTTAACTCCAACATTTTCACAAATTAAACAAGAGCAGATCCCGAATTCGATCTGCTCCTTGCTTTAGCCACTTGCTTATTCCTTTTAAGCTTCTGCTGCATTCATCGGGGTACATTTGGGCGAGTAGATTCACGTACAATCAAATCAGGCTGCAACAAGATCGACGAATTATGCTTCGATCCCCGAATTAAGTTCAATAATTGACGGGCGGCTTGCTTGCCCATCTCTTCCATTGGCTGGCGAATCGTCGTGAGTCTAGGATGGATCTCATTCGCAAAACCTTGATCATCATAGCCGATAATTGATATATCCTCGGGGATACGATAGCCTTCACTCTTCAGTGCCTCCATTAAACCGAACGCAAGTCCATCATCTCCAGCGAATACTGCCGTCGGAATCTGGCCTGAGCTTATCCACTGCCTTGCAACCTCAAAACCGTTCCGAATGCCGAACCGCGTGTGTGTTAGAATTAACGGCTGCACACCAGCCTCTTTCAATGCCCGCTCGAACCCTTGTTTTCTTTGGCGTACGCTTAGAAAATGCTCTGGACCAGTCAAATGTCCAATAAGGGTATGGCCAAGTTCCAACAGATGCTTCGTTGCTTCGTACCCACCTTTGAAATTATCGACATTCACGGTCAGCGCTTTTGTCTGCTCGATGTGGTTGTCAATGATAACAAACGGGATACCCTTTTTCCTCAGCTCTGAGACATAATGCTTTTCATTCAGAGGTGAAAGCACGATAATACCATCAACACGATCCTCTTGGAACAGGATGTGCTCCGAATCGTATTTTTCTGGGTTATATACGGATAAGGCCAAGAAGTACCCTTGATCCTCAAGATATTCGTTCACAGACTGGACGATACCATCGAACACAGTATCCTGCAGCGTGACGAGCATAAGCCCGATCACACCCGTTGAACCTCGCGCTAAGCTTCGAGCAGCAGAGTTAGGTCTGTAGTCCAATTCTTTTATCGCTTGCAATACTTTCTGTCGATTGCTCTCTCTAACCGTCGGCGCGTTGTTCAGCACCTTCGAGACCGTAGCGAGCGACACGCCCGACTTCGCAACGACGTCCAAAATACTTAATTTTTTCATTGCCACAGAACTCCCTCAAACAACAATTACAATCTTTTTCAACTTAAGCCAAATTAGACTCCAGTCGCCTTTTACAAGTGTGATTCTGATCATCCGAGGCCCTATCGTCAGCTTAACATCCATCACTTTTATTGTCCAACCGACGAGTTCTAATCGCTCTTTATCATACGCTATTTGCAAATTGCAGCATAACGTATTAGAACTGCCGATACGTTAATATCGGCAATTCCGCATCATCGTGAATTTGATGGCTTAACCATAACAAATCACAGGTTATATATTCTATAAATCAATACTGCTGTTTCAGCTCTTGTAGCATTGCCATACGGATTTATGTTTGCTCCGTCACCGTCTACTATTCCATTTTTGACCAGCGTGGAAACGCTTTGTTCTGCATAAGATGCAATCTTGGAGTGGTCAGCAAAGCGGCTTAGATCTGCGGATGTGCCTGCCGCAAGATTCTGATTCGTCACCTTCAATGCCCGATTAATCATCGTTATCATATCCTGCCTTGAAATCGGTGCTTCAGGATTAAATTCATTATTTCCTAATCCCAATACAATGTCCAGTTTTTTGGAAATAGAAATTGCATCAGCATAGTAAGCATTCGGCTTAACATCAATGAAGTTATCATTCGCTGATGCAGTCAAGCCCAGAGCTTTAACAAGCAAGAGTATAAAGTCCGCTCTCTTAATGGACGAGGCTGGAGCAAAGTTCGCATCCGAAATTCCGTTAATAACGCCCTTGGACGCCAAAACCTCAATTGACTTCTTCGCCCACGAATAATGATTAATGTCCATGAACGTTTTATTTACAAAAGCTATTGCGTACTTGCTGAAATGAGCGGTCTTAAAGATGACCTTTCCGGAAGCAGCATCATACCTGCCTGACGGAACAGATACGATTGTGCCCGCGTCCTCGATAAACCAAACCACAAGGTGTTCATGTGAAGCAAGCTCGGCAGCCGTTGGTGTATAAGGCAGCATCACGGTTACTGGTGCATCGGGATTATTCCATTCTATCGTCTTGTCATCAACTTCCAGCCCGATATCAACGACAGGCCTGTTGCCAATCTCAGCCTGCGTCTTTGTATCGAGCTTGGATTTATCAAAATTACTAATCGTTAGCTTCGCTACTCCCGTCGTTGTTAAGTTTAAGGAGTTTAACATATGACTTGAAATAACGATCGTTCCTATTTCAGTTCTAATCTCTATTCCGTGCAGCAAGGCAGCTGTATTAAGAAACTTTACAGGTATGCTAGTAGAATAAGAAACGGCACGTTCTACCTTCTGAAACTCGATAACGACCATTTTCAAACCTTCGTCATTCTTTAGGCTTGCAAGCGCATCAGCAATTTTTTTTTCCGAAATAACCGCTTTGGCATTTCCAGTTACAGCGTCAAATTCCGGCGAAACCACTTTTATTATGCCGGAATTATTCGATGTTGCAGGCGGTTGTCCCGGATCAACGGGACCAGGGCCTGAATCTGTTTCCTTTTTTACTACTCTAAACGTTTGTATTGCGGTAGTTGATGCGTTCCCAGCAACGACTTTGTAATCACCAAATGCGAGATCAACTGGCAGAGTAAATTGTCCGCTGAAATTTCCGCCGTTAAAAACATCAGCGTGCAATACAGTCCCATTCGGCCGGAGTACAGTCACCGTCAACTCCTTCAACGAGGTGCTGCCGGAAATCGTTACCGCATCGCCCGGAATTTTATCCGTAATAGGATTCAATGTGAGCTGTGCATCTGCATAAGCCGTGAGTGAAGCATGAATAAAGAAAAATAAGCCTACTATAAATCCGGATACTAACCTCTTATACATAGCGGTCTCCCCGTTATACCATTATTTTTGGCGCTGCCAAGTTTTCTGCTGCGCTGGAGCTGTTCCCAAACTTATCAAATACGAGTACTTTCACTTTGTAGGAAGCTTTGCTCGGATCCGGAACATGAAATTCTGCCGTCAGCTCTTTCGCTGACTTAATATCATCATGTAAAGCAATGATGCCTACAGGAACATCTCCATCCAAAAGCTCGAAGATGATAACTTCATTGCCGCTGTGATCAAGTCCTCCTAGTGTTGGTTTAATATTGACCACTGCCTTAATGCTTGATGTTCTGTCCAAAGCTGCAGCATTAATTGTAAATGAAGGCTGTGTTTTGGTTAACATGAAATCATCTACGTAAATGCTTCCACTGCCGGTCACTGACAAGTATAACTCCAAGCTTGCCGTGCCAGCCGGGATGACAAATCGGCCTCCAAGCTGCTCATAGTCAGTGTTAGTCACAGAAAGCTCTACAGCAGCATCTTCAAGCTTTTCTCCTGCACTGTTAATGAAGTTAATTCCAATATAACCGTCAGCGCTTCCTGTTGATTTCGCCCATACAAGTAAGCTATAGGTTTCATTCTCCTTAAAACCGGTGATCCCGCTGCGATTGAAGCCAGAAGCTGTATCTGCTTTAAGAGCGAAAGTACCGCTATGTACTTCCTCCTTCACAACATTAACAATTCCATAAATCTCACTGCCTGGCTTGGTCTGATCCCAGCCGCTCAAATCCCCCTTCTCAAACCCGGGATTTGAAAGAAGATTGATCTGCAACTTTTGGGCACTCACGGTGATAGGAGCACTCCATGGACTCGTTCCCGTATCGCTTCTGCGAGCTCGCACACTATAGGTATGCGTAGAACCCTCGATCAACTCTTTATGAACATATGGACTCGTTACGTTACTAACGAGTGCTCCGTCTACGAACAGATCATACTGACTGGCCCCTGTCACTGCATTCCACGACACACTAATCTGATTTTCGCTGGCTTCAGATTTCCGTAAGCCGGAAGGTATGCTGGACTCCAATACGATATCATCTACAATAAACACGCCCATATCATTGGCCTGGAAGGCCAATTCCATCTTAACCGCTGTTGGAGGCGTTATAAACGATCCTGTATAATGCTGCATCTCACTGCTAGTTACCTTAATCGGACTCGCAGTACCCTTCAACAATACGTTATTGCTGTCATAGAAAGAAACATCGATAGTTCCTAATCCAGGCTGCCCCGCATCCGGTTTTCCTTCTTCAATAGCCGACACTTTGCCCCAAGCGGACACAAGATAAATCTTATCCCCTTCAACACCTTTGGTCACCACTTGAGAGCGGCCATCCCATCCGTCTCCTCTGATTCCGTACGTGCCATTATTTCCAATACCTGCTACGATTTCTGCACCCCAACCCACTGCCCAACCAGCTGTTCCTGCTTCAAACCCTGGGTTAATGAGTATATTGGCCTGTTCAATTAGGCTTGCATTTACTGCCGGAGTCCATGCGCTCGTATCTCCGCTATGCTTAGATCTGATCTGATAAGCATGTGTTGCTCCATCTTCTAAACCTGTATGTGAATATGGACTCTTCACATCAACTACCAATCTATCATCAACTAGCAAATCGTATCCCGTTGCATCCTCTACCGCTGCCCATACGAGATCGATCTGAGATGTGCCTACTATCGTTGTGGTTAAACCTGATGGTACTGCCGGAGACCTCTCAAGAGAGAACTCGTCCACATACATTTCTGTGCCTGCAACTACGTAAATTTGTAGAGTCTCTACGCCTTCCGGCGTTCTGAATGTCCCTGTATATTGTTTGTAGTCATCGCTCTTATCCACCGTAAAATCTACACTTGGTGCAGTTATTCCAGTCCCATTGCTATCCAGATAACTTACGCCGATATAGGCTTCATCAACCGAATTTTTTGCCCAGAAAGAGAAGGTATAATTCTTTTCAGCAGCAACGTTCGCTTGGACATTCTGATATACGCTTGCCCCATTCTCAAGATAGAGAGCATTGGTACCATTATGCGAAACCTTTGTAACCTGCGTATCGGATACTATTGTTGGCGAGCCTTCCCAGATTCCCCAGCCATCAAGCGTACTGGATTCAAAACCCGGATTTTGCACCACATTGGATGCTGCTGCAATTGTTGCTGTGTTGACGACAGGACTCCAAGCACTCTCGCCTGCATTATTTTTCGACCTAACTTTGTAGCTATGGGAAGATCCAACAGACAATCCTGTATGTGCATATGGACTGGACACACCGCTTATCACTACGCCATCCACCATCAGGTCATAACCAATTGCACCTGATACCGCAGGCCAGTTTATATTAATTTGTGATTTACCGTCAGCTATCGCGGTCAATCCGGAAGGAGCTGCAGGCACACTTTTTGTTGCGTCCCCTYTTTCCAGAGAGAAATCGTCCGCATAAACACTACCAAAGACAGATGAGAAATAGATTTCCAGCTTTTCTGTGCCCGCCGGTGTAGTGAAAAACTCTTCGACTCTTTCATAATTCGGGTTCGTTACAGGAATCACTATTAAGTCAGTTTCAATTTGTATATTTGAGCTATCCAAGGCTTTCACACCGATATACCCGGAAGCTCCTTGTTCTGCCTTAGCCCAAGCAGACAACGTAAATTCATGGTCGCCATACACGCTGTTTACAACGCTTTGCGTAATGCTGCTGTTTGCTCCTACTTCAATTGCATGGTTTCCGCTATGAGCAAATTCCCCGCCTACAACGGCAGTCGTTCCCTCTGATTCGCTCCAGCCCGTTGTATTGCCTGACTCAAATCCCGGATTTACTATCAGATTATTAGATATAAATTCATGAACGCCAATGTCAGGTGCGCCATTATAAAGCCCATTGCCCCAGAAGTCTTTGCCGCCGTTATCCTTCTCACCCAATATGCCAATTGGCATTCCTGCATCGATGAGCGGCGATCCTTCCAGCAGCTTGTACCCAGCCAAAGAGTCTAGACCAAATGTTCCGCTTCCTGGGTTAACCAGCATCGGATCAGCCGTTATTTTGTGCGGATCCATTGGCTCCGTAGAGGAGTGATTGCCATAAAACACATTGTAATCAAAAACGATATTGGTAGCTCCGCCCCACACATTATCGCCCGTCCCCATGTTATAAAAGATATTATTATAGCTTTGGGTATTGTCCGAATAACCGCCGTTTCCTCTGAAATTGTACGGCTTTACGTTCATTCCCTCTTTGGTATAAAACACATTGTTGTAAATATACGTATTTTTATTGGGTCCATTAATATCAAATAGATCATCGCCGTCATTTTGACTAATGTTATATCGAATAATAGAGTTATCAGAGTAAACATCCGCATTTCCACAAACCATAATGAATCCGCCTTGATTATCATGGCTGTAATTATATTGATGAATACTCCTAAAGTTGAAGCCGTCTACATCGAAGGCGCTGCCATCCTCGCCAAACCCGCCATACACTTGATACTGAGCCTCATTCCATTTCTCACCATAAACTTCATTGAACTGGAACACCGCATCATCCGTGGACCATGGCCACATTGCAACAGAGTAGCCGTCAGCAGGACTCTTCAGGGAAGCTCTCATATTGCCGCTTTGACTTACGTTATATTCTACGAGCGGTGACTTCGAGAACATGACCATAATGCCATCACCGCCGATATCGCTCAGCGTATTATTCCTGATCACTATATTGGTATGGTAACCATCCGAACCTGTCGCTCCGCTATACTCTTCAGCGATCCAACCGAAATTAATACCCGTCCGATCAACCGTTGTGAATGTATTTTCTTCTATTAAAATATCATCATAGCGGGTGCCAATTGATTCCATTGCATCGATGATGATTCCGCCAGTAGATTTCCCCGCGCCAAAATGATTATCCCCTTTCACGTCATGGATGTTCATATTGGAAAAATACAAATGACGATTAACTTGCTTATTATTAGATCTAACCAAGACTGCCGCTCTGTAGCCCTCTTCAAAATCATTGTTCGTTATTTCAAGATTACTGATCTCCCAGTACGACTGGTTACCGAGTCTTAATGGAGCTTTAGGAAATTCCATTCCACCGCCGTTGATGACAGGTTTATTGCCCGATCCATACCTATCGATGGTAATCGGGCTGCCCTCGACGCCTGAGCCTTTCGGATTCAGCATACCGGTCCATATACTGCCTGCTTTGAGAAGAATTTTGTCACCCGGTTCGAACGCAGTTTTACTGTTAACTTTATCCAGCGTCTTCCATGGAGCCGACTGGCTTGTCCCTGCGTTGCTGTCACTGCCCTTGATCGAATCCACATAATAATTAGTTCCGGTTTCATCAGCCTTTACTTCGGAAGGTACCGCAAACATAGAACTTATCATTAAGGCTATAATTGCCAACACGGATATCGCTTTTTTTATGGTTGAATGCATCGTGATTCATCTCCTCTTTTGGTTCTTGATAAAACCTTTTTGCATGTGCCGTTATGGATGTAGAAGCTGCCACAGCTAGACTTACCTGATCTTGATGCTGTCATAAACTTCTTGCTTAAGCTCCACTCGCGCCTCTTGAATCCTTTGGTTGACTAATTGTTCATACAACTGCTCTGTATGCCTTTTTTTCATCTCATCGACTCTGTCCTCATAGCTCGGAAACTCAGCTTTGGTGCTGTCGATAATCTTAATTAGGCAATAGGCCTCTTTTTCCTCATAAACTTCGCTTATTTGCCCCTTATCAAGATTCATTGCAATAGCTCTAGATATACCGGTTGCCTCATAATCGAATCGGGTTGCTTGATTATCAAATAATAACGCTTCCATTTTAAAGGAAGATCCGTAGCTTGCAACGACTTCGGAGAAATCTTCTCCTTCATTAACCCGTTTTTGAATTTCCTCGATCATCATCTTACTATCCGTTTCATCCATCGGGATCGAGATTTTCTCCACGTTTTTATTCCTAAATTTGAAATTGCCTTTATCCTTTTTGTACATTTGCTTTAGCTTCTCTTCGGGGAGAAGAAATTCCGTTTCCTGCAGCTTTTCCTTCAATTTAATGATGAGATTGCTTAACAAATAGTTAAAATATTCATTCTCGGAGTACTGAATCGGTCCATATATCACTTTGCCTGTTTCTATCGACTCTTTACGTCTTTTATTTTCTTCCTTAAGACTTCCTATGAATGCTTCATAGCTGGTATCCGTTAGAAGTCCATTTTCCTTAGCTAGTTGAAGCTGCACCATAATGGCTGCAATGTTGCCCATCGTTTTTTGCTTGGCATATTCAATCGGAACTTCTTTGCCTAAACTGTTTGTCCAGAAATTCTCACTGTCCATGGCGCCATATTTATCATGAAAGTATTGAAACGAATTTGCAGCTTCATTCATCAGTTGAACCTTGAAAAAATCCACAGAAACTGCATCGCCATTTATATAGCCAACTACTTCATGAGGTCGTTTATATGAAGCAGCAATCATAACAATTGATGCCATGACTATAACCCCGGACAACAAAGCTAAAATGAAACCTTTTCGATTCATTTTTCTGCTTCTGAACAATTCAATCCCCTCACCTTTCTCAGTTACTCCCAAAATAAAGATTGATCCGGCTAGCATGAATATAGGCCGGATCAATCATCTCATCGGTCTAAACCAGCGGTGATAGCCTAATGTCGCCTTATTTGCCGATTCTCTTTAAATTTTCCTGCCATTTCTCGGTCTTGTACTTCAGCAGTTTGTCTAAGCCAACCTTCTGCGCGTCCTTCTCCGCCTGATCCAGGATCGCCAAAACATCCTCTTCACTCTTAGCGCTCAACACGGCCTGTGCCCGGGCTTTAGTGTAGATATCCACTACACTTTTAGCAATAATGCCTTCTGGAGAATTCGATGCCGGATCCAGATTGGAGAACTCTGTGCTGTTCATTTGGGTTTTCCAGGTAATCTCTGATTGCCAGCGTGTTTCCCAGTTCTGCTCTTCCGGAGAGAGCGTTTTTTCGAATTTTATCTTTGAAGTATCGATGTAAGAAGTATTGCTATTCCATTGCAGATCAGCCGTTGAATCCATCAACTCGTTGCGACCAACCGGATCGCTAGTAAATTTGTCTGTGAAAATCGGTGATTCGTCCGCGTCTACACCTTCCCAGTACAAGCCTTCTGGTCCCCAAATGATTGTGCGTTGTCCTTCAGGACCCGTAAACCAGTCAAGGTAGGCGAAGATTCCTTCTGGATTTTTAGCAGCGGTAGTAATTACACTTACGTTCCAACCCAGCTGGTTGTAATTGCCGGGGTAGATTTTGTTCTTGTCCAAGCCTGCTTTATGAATCGGCCATATCATGAAGTAGCCGGCTTCTGGATCTTTCTCCCTCAGAATCGTGTCGCCTCGGACTCCATTCTGCGTTGGAGAAGGTGATGCATATACAGCCACGCGGCCTGTATTGATCTTCTCGGAAACCTGATCGCCATTCTGTGTAAAAGCATCCTGCGTCATGAGCTTCTCGCGATACAATTTATTAGCAAATTGCAGCGATTCGCGGTATGGCTGATCCAACAGCAGACTCTTAAACTCGTTGCCTTCCGGCACGCCCATTATACCTGTGAAATAGGCTGTACGGTTCTCGCCAAATGCGGAGTACATAGTGTCAACTCCCGCAGCGCCATCGCCCGTTTCAAACGGGATTACATCCGGATATTTCTCCTTGACCAATTTTAGATAGGAGTATAGGTCATCTGTTGTTTCCAGCTTTGGAGAGCCGAGCTCTGTGTAAATCTTCTTGTTAACGACGTAGCCGGAGTTTCCTTGCGGTGTGCTCGTATACCAGTTCGGGAATTGATAAAGCTTTCCGTCTGAGGAACGAAGCATATCCAGCGTCTCCTCACCAGCCCATTTTTTCAAGTTCGGATACTTATCCAGATAGTCATCCAAAGGAACTAGCATACCATTTGCACGCAGATTCTCGACTTCAGCGTCACGTTCGGTCCAGATTACATCAGGCAATTTGTTCGAGGCAATCATCGTACTAAGCTTCGTCTTAGCTGCACCGCCTGAATTAACCGCAGTGACGTTTACTTTCTTGTTTTCCTTAATCCATGCTGAAGCCTTGTCTCCGCCCCACTCCGGCATCGTATACCAGTCGTAATTCCCGTAGAAGCTGAAGTCCAGCGGCTCGCTTCCGAGTACGAATGCGCTGTTCCCTGATTCATCTGGAGCGCTTGTACTTGCGTTTTTCGCAGGAGCTTCCTCCTTGCTGCATCCTGCGAGCACCGGTATAATCGCCAGCGTGCCAGCCAGTAACAGCATAGCCATCTTGTTTCTCTTTTTCATTTCCTTCAAACCCCTCTCATACGATTGTTATTGCATCTATCGTCAAAGCCTAGGCTTTAAACGCGCACGTGAACTATTCCTTCATAGAGCCGATTAGAACGCCTTTAACAAAGTATTTCTGAACAAACGGGTATACGATAATAATCGGTACTGTTGCTACCATCATCGTCGCCATTGTCAGCGACTTCGTCGTAATCGTTTTCATGTTCTGCATGTGTCCTGCCGCAGCGGAATCCATATTCGACATTTGTTGAGACATAAGATTCGAATTCAAGATTTGCTGAAGTTTCGTTTGAATGGGAAGAAGATCTGCATTTGAGATGTACAGCCCTGGCCCGAACCAGTCGTTCCAATGGCCGATAGCAGTGAACAAGGATAGCGTAGCGACAACCGGGCCCGATAAGGGCAATACGATGCGCAGAAATATGCCCCAGTGGCTGCACCCGTCAATCTTGGCTGATTCTGTCAATCCGATCGGAAGCCCCAAGAAAAACGTTCGGAAGATAATCATGTTCCACACGCTGATCAGCCCGGGGATTACCATTACCCAGAATGTATCCATTAAGCCTAAATCGCGGATCAGCAAGTAATAAGGAATTAACCCGCCGCTAAAATACATTGTGATGATACAAAAGACCATATAAAATTTGCGCCCGACCAATTCTTTACTGGCCATACCGTACGCAAAGATCGCCGTAGCCAGTATCGACAGAACCGTACCAATTGCCGTCCTCAATATGGAAATGATAAAAGCGCTGACTAAACGATCATCTTTCAGCACGACCTGATAGTTGGCGAGTGTAAACTCCCGCGGCCAAAATGTGATTCCTCCCAGAGTCGTGTCCGTCCCCTCATTGAACGAAATGACAGCTGCATTCCAAAACGGATACAAGGTGACAAAGCCTAGGACCGTTAGACAAAAGTACACGAAAAATGAAAGCAACTTGTCATTGAAGCTTGCTCTAATCATGGTAGCATCAACCTTTTCAAGAAAATTCTGTTACTAGCGCAGTCAATTACCATAGGCTGTTATCCGATTTGCGGGCCCAATAATTGGCCATTACCAGCAAACCGACGCTGATAACCGCTTTAAATAATCCCGCGGCTGTCGCGTACGAATAACGATTGTTCATGATGCCGATTCGATAAACATAGGTGTCAAGAACATCCGCTACATCACGGAGTACTGGATTTGCGCCAAGCAGCAGTATGTCTTCAAATCCGGCGCTCAAAAAATTGCCGATAGCCAGTATGCCGAAGATTACGATGACCGGTATCATAGAAGGCAATGTTATCCGGAAAATTTGCTTGAATCGGCTGGCGCCGTCTATCGATGCCGCTTCGTACAGACTCGGATCGATGCCCGCGATTGCTGCCAAATAAACAATGGAACCAAAGCCGATTTCCTTCCAGACATTCGTCGTGATTAGAATCGACCAGAAATATTCAGGAATGGTCAAGAAATTGATCGGATCATCAATGAAATTCAGCTTTTCCAAAAGGATATTAAGACTCCCGTTATCTACAGACAAGATCGAAATGGCATAACCAGACACGATGACCCATGAGAGGAAATGAGGCAAGTAGCTGACGGTTTGGACTATCCGCTTGAACATCATTTTTTTGACCTCATTCAGCATAAGTGCAAGCACAATCGGTGCAGGAAACCCAATACACAGCTTCAGAGCTGCGATGACCAGCGTATTCCGCATAACATTGCCAAGTTCCGGCGCGTTCAAGAACATCTGGAAGTGTTGGAAGCCGACCCAAGGACTCTCACTAAACCCCTTGAAGAGGTTATAATCCTGAAAAGCCATCAATACACCGTACATCGGGATGTAACTAAAGATAAAAATAAACAGAATCCACGGAATGACCATGATCTGTAGATCCCACTGACGGATAAACCTGACTATGGCAGTCTTCATGACATGTTCTCCTTCCTGCGCTATTCTTTTTCCGGATAAAATTGAGGCAAATAGGCGCGGTTTATTTCCAGCATTTCGTCCAGCATCGGTTCAGCAACATTCGCAGATGGGACCAGCGGATGATGGGCCAAAGCGAGCAGCGCAAGCTCCCGTTTTCCTGAAACGGCAGCCTCGATGGTCAACTGCTCATAAGTCTTAACCGCATGAATCAATCCTTGAACTGCTTGTGGTACACGTGTAACAGCCATTGGAATGGGGCCTTGCTTAGTCACAATGCAATTCACTTCAATGCAGGCGTCTTTCGGAAGAAAATCGAGAATTCCCCCGTTAGGTACATTTAATGTTTGAATATCGCGGGTATCATTATAAAGCGATTTCATTAAACGCACCGCTGCCTCTGAATAATAGGCGCCTCCGCGCAGCTCCAGTTGACCAGGCTTCTCGGAAAGGTTCGGATCCTTATACAGCTCGAACAGCTCATCCTCAAGCTTCTTTACCACTTCTGCCCTTGTGCCCTCTTTAGCGGAGGTTTCAATCTGATCCTGAAGCATCTCTTTCTGAAGGTAGAAGTATTTGAGATAGTAGGATGGAATTGCGCCTAGTGCACGTATGAGACTGGCATTCCACGACGATTGCGGTACATTGATGGCAGAATAGCCGTCTCCATTCATCATTTCCTCCAGCCTGGATTCTCCGTCAACGCTGACTTGCGATACCCAGTGCAGATGGTTAAGTCCCACGAATTCAGCATAGATTCGGTCGGAAGGGACATCAAACATCTCCATCAGCCACTTGTATATACCAAGCGGTGCATTGCAAAGGCCGATTGCCTTGATCCGAGAGTGCTTATTGATTGCCTCTGTGACCATGCCGGCTGGATTGGTGAAATTTAGCATCCAAGCATCTGGGCAAAGCGCTTCCATATCTCTTGCAATATCGAGCAAAGCTGGAATCGTGCGAAGCGCTTTCATCATTCCGCCAGGGCCGGTCGTTTCCTGCCCAATAACGCCGTATTTCAGTGGAATGGTTTCATCCCAAATTCGTGCCTGCAGCAAACCAACGCGCATCTGTGTTGTCACGAAATTGGCGTCCTCCAGCGCATCTCTACGATTGAGCGTTAGATGTACAGTAATTGGCAAGCCCGATTTCGCTACCATACGCTGAGCCAGAAAACCAACGATCTGCAGCTTATGTCTGCCTTCCGGAATATCCACCAGCCAAATTTCCGTCACTGGCAATTCGTTATGGTTCAAAATAAAGCCTTCAATTAACTCCGGCGTGTAGGACGAACCACCGCCTATGACAGCTACTTTGAGTCGCTTATTCAACGTTAACAGCTCCTTTGAGATCGGTTATTTTGCCAAATTGTTCGTACACTTCATCTAAGATTTTCATCCCGTCCTTCTCCATCGCAAGCAATAGGGCGCCTGTCACAGGCTCAAAAGTCAGTGGCTTCAACCGGCAACCCGGAGCGACCTTTTGCACCTCTTCCATGATATACGGATGGGTGTATCGACTATCCCCTTTCGTCAAAATGCTTCCCGCGAGGACGAGATCAAATTGCTCATCCTGCAAACCCAGTTTCTGAATGACGGCTTTCGCCGACATCCCTAATTCTTTACCTTGCGTTTTCAAAATTTGAATTGCTGTTTCATCACCAAGCGCAGCGGCTTGGAATAAAACCTCAGCGAGGCTCGGTGGGATCTGCTGGCGAAGATCGAGAAAGCCGTCAAACATGGACAATACCGATGAATATCCAAGTTTCTCAGGCACCATGGCAGTAAGCAATGTCATGTCCGTGCGACCTTCCCCTGAACGGATCGCAGCCCTGAATGCTTCGATAGCAAGTTCCCTTCCGCCTCCGAAATCACCATACTCATAGCCGAAGCCTCCAAATTGCTGCATTTCTCCGAACTTGCCGATGCCAGCGCAATTCATGCCGAAGCCACAAATGAGGACAACACCGTAGGATTGGGACGTTCCTGCTCGCAGAGCAATAATCGTGTCGCAAGCAATATCATAATTCGGATAACCGAGTTCCTTAATCATTGGCCTCAATATGCGATAATCCGCCTCGCGATCTGCACCTGCCAGCCCGAAGAATGCATAGGCGATGTCTTGTTTTTGTAAGCCAGCTTGATCATGCGCATGCTGAATGGCATCCCGTATATTCCCCCGTGCCAGCTCTTCATTAATCTGATGATTGCCAGGTCCGGCTGTCCCAGTGCCGAATACCCGGCCCTGATGGTCGGCGATGATTGCCCGCGTAACGCTGCCTCCGCCGTCCACGCCCAAGTAAAAAGTCACAGTTATTGCTCCTCGCTAAATAATTTCTTTTAATTATAAACGCTTATAATTTAGGGTTAAAAAAAAGCCTCCCTTAACCCATACAAAGTGATTAAGCATCTATGTACACTTACCAAGATTAAAGCTTATATAGAAATACTCAAGCTTAATAATTATAAACGTTTATATTTATAGGAAGATATTAATTCATATAGCCCACACTGTCAATATACAAAAAAATATTTAGGATGCAATAGCTGGCGCTCTGCTTAACTGTTGAAAGAACAGGAAGATATTCATAATAGTCCTTCCAGCAAACAACGCATTTTACTGAAAAAAGGCCTTAAATGCGTAAAATATTCACAGTATAACAACTTTGCGGAGGATGCCTGGTAAGAAAGCCTCTGCTCAAACAAGCGAAATTTTCTCTGATGCTTAACTTATCATCCACAAAAAAAAGCTCTGCACAGGCTTAACTTCTTAGCCCATGCAAAGCTTCTTCTATTCATTATTTCTTACGATCCGAATAATCGCATCAGCAAGATACCCGCGAAGGCAAGTGAAATGCCGGTGATCTCTATCTTCGTAAACTTCTCTTTCACAACGAATCGTGTATAGAGCAGCACAATCAGAACGTTTAGAGCCGTGACAGCAGAAACTAGCCCCGCTTTGCCTAGATCAAATGCGGTTACAATAAGCATCATGCCGACAGCGTTAGTTGTGCCGACGGCCAAACCAATAAGAAACGTTTTTTTGCCGCTCCAAGCCGGTGGCTTATCGGTTAAACTAGCACTGGTCGAATGCTGTGACACACGCACTTCCCCCCGGGCAGTGACCGCACCCTGCAGCGACAACGCTCTTCTAGCCCTTTCCGCTTGCAAATCTCGCAGCCACCATATACCAAAACACGATGCGCCCGTCACAAACATAAAAAACATGGTAGGAAACAAATCTGCTTCCATAATTGTTGACCATTTGCCTGACAAATCATTTGCTGCAAACAACAGCATGGCCAGCAGCCCCCACTGTGCTCCTTGCAAATTGCGCAGCGAGATGTCATTTGATAGCCGAACGAGAAGCACTCCGCCAACAATCACGACAAATGCAATGAATTGCATCGCATGGAGTTTTTCTCCCCAAAGTCCAAACGCAACGATCACAACAACGACTGAAGGCAATGCCGTTAGTATCGCTACAAGTGAAGCCTTGCCGACTGCAAAACCCTTGAACATGCTGGCATTCGCACCGAATGAAAACAAGCCCATTTGAATGCCTATCAACGCCGCGAGCGTCCAGTTCGATGAGAACACTAACGCGCAAATTCCATTTACGAGCGCTCCCATAGTGAACGCGCCGCATAGCAACAAGTTACGGTTAAGCGGCTTCTGACTCGTCCAATGGTACAGAATGCCTCGCAAGCCAAAACATAAGGCTGCAAACACTGAATAAGTAAGCCACATGAGTGCAATAGAACCCCTTTCTTAAATCAAACCTATATGAAAGATATACAAAAAGGAAGCGGTTGTCTACACCGCTTCCCTTTTTAATCAAACGCTGCAAGTCCCATCTTGTTCTCCCTCGATATAAACATTCCCTTTGGAATTAAACTTACAATTAGTGAAAAACGCCCGATTATAGAATCAGGCGCTTCTAACAAATCTATTGATTTAATACATGTCAGCCTTTGACAGCGCCAGCAGCGATACCCTTGACGATATGCTTTTGCATAATAATAAAGAAGATGAATATCGGCACCAATGTGATGACCGTAAGTGTCATGAACATCGGCCAATCAACGGTAAATTCGCCTTTGGCTTTATAGATTTGCAGAACGAGTGTCGATTTGGAGGATGAGTTCAAAAACAGCATAGGTGCCAAAAAGTCGTTCCATATCCACATCGTCTGAAAGATGATGCTCGTTATCGTAATGGGCTTTAGCAGCGGAAAGATGATCCGCCAGAAGATGCCCCATACACTGCAGCCATCGATGACGGCCGCTTCGGGCAGCTCCTTGGGTATCGACTTCATATAGCCCGTCATTAGGAAAAAGACGAAAACAGAGCCGCTCGTGTAGAGAATGATCAAACCGGATATTTTGTCGATCAGGTGCAAATCACTCATCAGCTGGAACAAGGGAATGAGAGTCGCTTGGAAAGGAATCATAAATCCGGCAAGCAAATAGAGCATAGCAAACCGTGTTAATCGATTCGCATTGAACACAACCGGATATGCCGCCATCGCACCAATCAAAACGATCAATACGACAGAACAGACGGTGATTATAAAACTGTTCCAAAAGCTTTGCAAGATCGATGTTTCCTCGAAAACCTGGACATAGTTTTTAAAGATCCATTTCGAAGGAAGAGCCGTCGGGCTTCTTGCGGCATCTTGCATCGTTTTGAACGTGTTGACAATGATTAAATAAAACGGGAAAAACGCTATTAATCCGGCAGGGAGCATGATGATGTCTAGAATCCATAACCGTTTTTCAAAGTTTTTTTTCATTGTATGCCCTGCTCCCTTCGTTGCATTACTGTAACTTGGAAGATAGCAATCGCTAACACAATTAGGAAAAAGACGATCGACATTGCCGATGCTAGGCCGTATTGGGTTTCAGATATTCCCCTTAATACGATTACCTGGGTTATCGAGTAAGTTTCATAGCCAGGCCCGCCCTTTGTCAATGCGAATGGAATTTCGAATACTTTGAGACCGCCGGTAAGCAGCAGCATGACGCTGACCGTCATCGCAGGTGCGAGCAGCGGAAAAGTTATAAACCGAATTTGTTGTAAACGGTTCGCCCCATCTATTGAGGCAGCTTCATAATAATCCTTCGGAATGGATTGCAGAAATGCCAAATACAACACTGCGTGCCATCCTGTTATCGCCCATGTTGCCACGACGATTGTTGACAGTTTCGCTAGCAACGGGGCGGATAGCCATGGCTGAGGCCCGATGTTAAACAGCTCACTAAGGACGGTGTTCAGCACCCCTGACCCAATAGGTGCAAGGATAAATCCCCAAATATAGGCAAGCAGCAGGCCGCTTGGAATCGACGGGAAGAAAAAGATGGCGCGATGAATGTTTCTCGTTAAAAATTTTTGATCCAATATCATAGCGAGCGGGATAGCTAACAACGTAACAAGCAAAGCCTTGCCAAAAGTAAAAAATAACGTATAGGAAATGGCGGATGTAATCGCATCATCACTAAATATCCGCACATAGTTTTTCAAGCCAATAAAATCATATGCCTCCGTATATCCATCAAAATTAGTAAAGCTCAAGAAAAACGATTTGATCAGCGGATAGATCGTAAACAATGAGTATATCGCTAGAATCGGAAGCAAAAACAATAAAAACTGTAGTTGACGAACATATTTGACCATAATTTGCCTCCTTTGAGACTTTGATTGATGATGTCGGCAGTCGATAATACTGCATTGGAAGCATTCAATTAATAGAGGATCAAGGTGTAAATAGTTGAAGAGAGGGTAGTAGGTTTCAACATACCCTCTACTTTAACTAATTCCGATTATTTATTTTCCATTTCTTTCAGTTTCTTATCTAAGTAAGCCGTTGCTTGCTCCGGTGTTATTTTGTTTACGGCTATATCTTGGATCGATACAAGGAATTGGTTGCGCAGCGCTTCTTGATGTCTGTCCCACGATACCATTGGCAAATAAATCTTTCCTGCCATCAGCCCGTCGTTATATGCTGGTGCATACRCCGGGTGAACTTTGGTTTCATAGCCGTGAGCTGTAATGATACCGCCTGTGCCTTCCTCGAATTGCTTCAACCCTTCTTGCGTTGTCATATATTCGAGGAACAGCAAAGCTTCTTCCTTGTTTTTCGTTTTACTGTTAACAGCGAAACCTACACCAGGAGCACCGTTGTAATATTTGTTGCCGGGTTCTTTTCCTGGAATCGGCATAATTTCGAACTCAATATCGGGATTCGTTTTCTCAATTGTAGCGATGTTCCAAGGACCGCCAGGGAACATAGCCACGTTGCCAAGAGAGAACTCGTTCATCACTTGGTCACCTGTCAGTCCAATCATGTCTGGCGTCAAAATTTTATTATCGATAAGCCCTTCCTTCCACATCGTTAGCACTTCAGTCCATCCTTCAGCAAATGTCGCCTCGCCCTTAAACAGCTTCTCGTCAAACGTTGGGTCTTTCGATAGTACATTGCTGCCGAACATGGCGGAATGAATAATCGTAATATCATGCATTCTGTCATAGAGCGGAATGATGCCCGCTTCTTTAAGCTTCAAGCAGTCCTGGATGAACTCATCCCATGTTTCTGGCAATTTAGTGATGCCAGCTTTTTGAAACAATTGTTTGTTATAAAACAAGCCGCCTGCCCATCCGCTTTGAGTGAAGGCATATGTTCTTCCATCTTTACTTAGCATCGGTTTGTTACTGTCCAACATAACGGACATGAATGGTTCGTCAGTCAAATCGAGCGCGTAACCGCCATCAATAATCTCATTGCGGTTTTCTGCGGCAATGATGAAAATATCAGGTGCCGTATTGGACAACAGCATCGTCTGAAGCTTAGCAATATAATCCTTTACCGGTGGAGCAAATTGAAAATCGAATGAAATATGTGGATATTTTTCTTTGAAGCCGTCTATAACAGGCTTCATTTCTTTTTCGTTGTTCCATGCAAGAATGCTTAGCTTAACTGGTTTAGGTGCATCATTACCCTTTTCAGCATTGTTGGTCGTACCTTCATTACCGGTATTGCCTTTATTCCCTGTATTGCTGTTTTTACCGCATGCAGCGAGCACGACTGACAAACAAAGGAGAGTGATAAGAAGCAGTAGAGACGTTTTCTTCATGTTTGATTAACCCCCATGTAATCGTTTTTTGTAATAAGCGCTTGTTGTAAGCACTTACATGTAGAGTGTAATATGGACTCGCTTGAATCTGAATTCATATTGTTGCATCATTTGTTGTCAAATGTTGCACTAGCAGCAAATCCGATTAATGGGGTCGAATAGACGATGCACGGTACTCTTTAGGCGTAACGCCGAAATACTTTTTGAAAGCGCGGCTAAAGTGACTCTCGTCTAAAAAACCAATATGCTCCGCGATGTGATTGTTCCTCCAATTCGTTCCAACGAGCAGTTCTGCGGCTTTAATCATACGCACTTGGATCACATAAGCCCAATAATTCACACCGAATTCCTGTTTAAACGCACGACTTAATTGATACTTGTCTATATCGAAGCGATCTGCCACTGATTGCAAAGATAAATCCTCTTGATACCGGGTTTCTACATACGGTTTAATCCGCCGCACTGCCTCCTGAAGCTTGGATCCGC
Source organism: Paenibacillus sp. TAF43_2 (assembly GCF_052113545.1). Classification (NCBI taxonomy): domain Bacteria; kingdom Bacillati; phylum Bacillota; class Bacilli; order Caryophanales; family Paenibacillaceae; genus Paenibacillus; species Paenibacillus sp. TAF43_2. The sequence continues at coordinate 23,053 of NZ_JBFRDK010000010.1, read as the reverse complement.
TTTCCGAAGCAGGTGTTCTTACCGCTAGCATGCTCTCGGAAATTAGCTGTGGCAGAAATGCCGCATCTTGGGAAATTGAGCTGATTCCGACAGACAATGTGTGAGACGGTGATGACTCCGCTACTTTTTCCATCAAAGATTCACTTAATTCCCTCAATAGACCGCTAGACAGATCGTCTCCCCCGCCGACTAGCACTACTTGCTCCTTGCGGTTTTTACAACACATAACACAGTGGATTTGGATGACCGCTTGTTCTTTCAGCAAGCAGGAATAATCTTGGTCCGATGGCAGACTGTTCTCGAATGTCAAAATAGCAAAACGTTCGATGGCGAGAAATTCCAGGCAGTCTCGGAAGTTTATCAACGAATTTGCTTCAATCTGTCCAGCGTATATCGTCCGATCGAGTTCACTGCGAATCGATTTCTGAGCATCCAATACGGACTGTTGAATCAGCTCACGCAAAGCATCCCGAAGCAACTCGGCATCGACCGGCTTTAACAGGTACTGGGAAACATGAAGTCGAAGCGCATCCCTTGCATATTCGAATTGATCATACGCACTTAAAATAATGGTACGAGGTATTTTATCCAAATGTTGAATCCGCTTCAGCGACTCGATCCCGTCGAGCAACGGCATATGAATATCCATGATCATCAGATCCGGACGGAAGGTTTCTACCATGTTGGCCGCTTCTTCTCCGTCATATGCATGCTGCACCTCCGTAATCCCTAGCTCCTTCCAATTCATCACTTTATCTAAATATCTATGCAAAGATAATTGATCGTCCACAATAAGCAGCTTCACGTTCGCTACCTCCCCGAAGATATCACGTTCTGGGCAACACGATATAAACCGTTGTAAATTTTCCTTGCCTGCTTCTAATCTTCAGTCCGTAATCAGGTCCGAATTTCAAGCGGATACGCTGATTGACGTTGAACAGGCCTATCCCATCGGGCTTAAAGTCTTGTTGCTTCAATTGCCTTGCCAATTGACGGCTTCTGCTCCTTGATATCCCTTTTCCATTGTCTTGGATAACGATCATAATTCCTTTTTTGACTGTCATAACCCTAATCGTCATTTTTGCTGACTGTGGATTTTCGCCAAATCCATGAAAAACTACGTTTTCTACAAGAGGCTGCAGGATCAACTTGATCGTTCTGTTTTTTAGAATCGACTCGTCCGGAATAAGAAACTCGATGTCAATTCGATCGTCATATTTTTTGTTCACAATATAGAGATAATCCCTGACGTTCTGAATTTCTTGCTCCAGCTCCACCATCTCTTCCGATTGCTTCATGGAATACCTTAGCAAACTGCTCAATGACAACACCAAATGGTTGGAATCCTCCGTGCTACCACATACAATTTCGGTTTGCAGCAATTGCAGCGTATTGAATAGAAAGTGCGGATTGATCTGGGACTGCAGCGTTTTGAGCTCTACCTCTTTTAGTGCAATATCTGATTGATAATTTTGTTTGACCAACGTTTCGATCCGGATGACCAGTTCCCTAAATTTGTCGCCTATCAAATCCAGTTCGCGATACCTGTATTTATTCTTAATGATATAAATACTGTCTTCGCCAATCTTGTCCAATGTTGAGAGCAGTTGCCCAAATGGGCGGGATATCCGAGCGGTGTTCAAGATGGATATGAGGAGGTTGAGCAGCAAACAAAGATAAATAAAACCGATCAAGTTTGACTTCAGTGAGTCTGATTGTCCTCTAATGACAGACATCGGAATCGTAGAGATCATTCTCCAACCCTGAACGGCAGTAGGGTGGAAGATAACAAGTGTCTCATTTCCGCCAAGCTCGGTAACGAAACTTCCTGAATCGCTGGCATAAATAAGCTCGATACCTGAGAAGTCAAGTTTTGTCCCGATTGCCGTACTATCCTTATGGGCGATGATGGTCTGCTGATTATCGATCATAAAGATGCTTTCATTGTTCTGATAGGAGCTAAATTCAAACATCCCGTTGATTTTGGCTAAATCCAAATTAGCAATGACAGCCCCAATCGTTCTAAGGGTATAATCTTTAACTGGAAGAGCGATCGATAACGTCGGCATGTTATATTTTGAAATATTATTTTCTAAGTAATAGTCCTGCGTATGGAGTCCAAGCGTAATGAATCCTTTGTTTGGAGTATCCGAGATCGCCTGCCTAAACCAAGTTTGTTCGGTGAAAGGATAATCCCAACGAAGTGATTTTCTGCCATCCAGGTTGTTTACATAGCCATTTTTGCCCAAGATCAAAACATCACTTACCATTGATTGCAAGGAAGATACGCCAAATGCTAGGTCTGCGATGTTCCTCTCATGCTGGATGCGTCCTGCGATATCCATTTCCCTGCCTGGGTTCATCAAGCTTCCAACCGAATAATGGCCTGTTAGAAGAACGAGCGGGCGAGTCGCTTCTTCAAGATTGAAGCTGAGCCCGCGTGCTGCCTGCTCCATTATTTTGTAGCTGGATTGTGTGACTTCCTTGGTAAGGCTTTTAGTTGAATCCTGAACGGATAATAGTCCAAGCAACAATAAAAGTAGAATGTTTACAATCAGATAGGAGAACATGATCGTTCGAATGATGGTTTTTCCAGTTAAGGAACTAATCAAGAATCTGACAGCATTGTTCATCATTCTGTCCCTCTTTCATATTTTCTGAGCCCATAAAAAGGAGTACCTCCCCAAATCTTCAAGTGTTAAGTAATCCACTAACACCGAAAGAAATGGGAAGGCCTTCAGATAAATAGTATTCAACTAAAAAATCTGTTTTTCCCAGCTGGATTTGTTGGTAATACCACCTGAGTCCACCTGCAGCTCTATTTACACTAAATCCACAACAAATTTATGGGTCGTTTAAGACGCAATGACTGCTGTAATCTTTATTTAATGATCCGTCTGCACAACATCATACTCATCATATCGAAAATAATCGAAATCAGCATGCTTGCGTTCCCCGCTTAAGTCTTGGACGCAAACACCAATAAAATTGCCTGTAAAACGAATATAATCAGCATATTCATCAGATAAATGGCTAACATCAAGCTGTGGGCCAATCACAATCCATTCCCCTGTCTGGCCCGCATACATGAACCTGGCCATTTCACGCTGAATACTGACCTTCAATCGGTATGTTCCATCCGCAATTGGAATATCCTGATTCAGTATTTCGTTATAAATTCCATTTTGTGATTGTACAATCCCAATACATGTACCTAATTTCTCATGATGCGTCAGGCGCAAATAGACATAATCACGGGTATCGTAGAACAGAATCAATCCCGCCATTTGCTGATAATGCTCTGGACGGTATTCAATGGATGTTTCCGCTTCACAATACATCGATTGCTGTCTACGTGCGACAAGACTTTGGCGATGCGTTGAACTCATGGACTCCTGGCCGCGGAGCCGTAAAAATCCTGGCCTTTCCGTTAAGGATAGCCAATCGGGACTTGCAGGGATGCGAAGGGTGTTCCATTGCAGCCCAAGCTGTGCTTTATCAAAGTGGTCGAGGCTCGGTTCAGCTGGGAATGGATGTGATGGCAATTGAGGTGCTTGCACCACATATTGCGGCGAATTGTCTACTCCGTCAACAGCTATCCAATCATCATCCGTCCAATGACAGCGCTGAATGGCCGTTTCTCTGCCGAGCATACATCGCTTATCAATCACAGGACGACCGACGAGGTGAACCATATACCACTCGCCGTTCTGCGTTTCCACTAGTGAAGCATGCCCCGCCTTTTGTAATTTCAATTCCGGCTTGCCAGCAGATGTCAAGATTGGATTCGCGGGATCAACTTCATAAGGACCATCGATATGCCGAGAACGCGCCATCGTGACAGCGTGTTCATATTGCGTTCCACCTTCAGCTGTCAGCAAGTAATAGTATCCATTTCGTTTATATAAATGAGGCCCTTCGGTTAATCTCAGCTGTGTGCCTAGAAAAATATTTTTCTTAGGACCAATAAGTTTCTTCTTTTCCTTCGAGTATTCCTGAAGAATAGTGCCAGCGAAAGAGTTTGTCCCTCTCCTATGATCCCAGATCATATTCACTAGCCATTGGCGACCATCCTCATCATGAAATAAGGAAGGATCGAAACCGCTGCTGTTCAAATAAATGGGCTCAGACCAAGGCCCCATTATATCGTCCGCCGTCACCATATAATTATGAGTATCCTTGAAGGCTCCCGTGCGACTTTTTACATCTGTATAAATAAGATAGAAAACGCCTTCATGATAGCTTAAGCATGGTGCCCACGCGCCACCGGAATTGATGTTGCCTTCCATATTCAATTGTGAAGAACGTGTCAATATCGAAGTGAGCGGACGCCAATTCACCAAATCCTTGGAATGGTGAACACGTACTCCCGGGAACCATTCAAATGTCGAAGTTGCAATATAATAGTCTTCTCCTACACGCAAGATAGATGGATCAGGATGAAATCCTCGCAGTATGGGATTGTTAATCATGTTCCCCAACTCTCCTTTAAATCTTGTTTAACTGTTCATTATTTCCTGGCCTTCTGCCGTGTTCATACCCGCTTCCAGCAGTTTGACGATTCTGTCTACGTCATAGACGCATCCCCGCCATGTGCCGCCGCTCGCTGCTTGCAGTGCAGCCCATAGCCGAGTGTCGTCAGGAAGATCAGGGTCTTTCGCGAGATCGGGATGAGGTTTTCTAGAAGCCAATACATTCGTTCCCACTTCAGAATCCTCCGGCACCTCACCGCTGCCTACCATTTCGACATGTCCCTCTAATTGACGGAGGTCGATACGGATGTCAATCCAATCGCCATTGCGAAGCTGGCCAACGGGTCCGCCAGCAAGGGCCTCGGGTCCAATATGACCTATACAAGCGCCAGTTGAGACGCCCGAGAAGCGTGCGTCTGTAAGCAGTGATACTTCTTTGCCGAAGGGCAGATGCTTAAGCGCTGAAGTCAGCTGATAAGTCTCTTCCATCCCCGTACCCGATGGGCCGCGCCCAATGAGTACCATAATATCCCCGGCAACGATGCCTTTGTTTTTTATCGCATGGATTGCCGCACGTTCCGTCGTGAACACTTTCGCCCTGCCGACGTGGCGATAGACCCCATCACTGTCAACCATCGAAGGATCAATTGCAGTCGATTTAATAACAGAGCCCTCGGGACAAATATTTCCTGTCGGGAAAGTCACAGTCGAGGTCAGCCCCGCTTGTTTGGCGCGTTCCGGGCTGAAGATGACGCGGTCTGGATCAATTCCCTCGTTCTCCAGCAAATGCCGGCGCATGCGGTGGCGGCGTTCTGACGATTCCCACCAATCCAGCGTCTCCCCAATCGTATTGCCTGTTACCGTAAGCGATTTCTCATCCAAAACGCCAAGTTTGCGCATATGCAGCATAACCTCAGGTACACCGCCAGCAAGGAAAGCTCTCACTGTCGGGTGATGTTCTGGTCCATTAGGAAGAACGCTGACTAATCGCGGGACGCTGCGGTTGACTTCTGCCCAATCAGCGACAGTTGGCAGGTTGAGCCCCGCCGCATGTGCGATTGCAGGAATATGGAGCAGCAAATTTGTAGATCCGCCGAAGGCTGCATGAACGGCCATCGCATTTCGAATGGCATGATCCGTTATAATCTGGCCTGTCGTCAGTCCGCTCTCCGCCATTTTGAGAGCAGCTCTCGCAGATTGCCGTGCCATTTCCTCCCACACCGGCTGTCCTGACGGTGCCAGTGCAGCATGAGGAACGGTCATACCAAGAGCCTCCGCTATCACCTGTGCCGTTCCCGCTGTTCCTAAGAACTGACAGCCTCCACCAGGTGTCGCGCACGCGCGGCAACCAAGATCAGCCGCTTCCTCAAGCGAGAGTTCACCATTTGTATATCTCGCGCCAATCGTTTGGATCTTGCCTGCATCCTCGCCTTGGGTCGGTGGAAGCGTAACGCCGCCTGGAACAATTACGCCAGGAAGCTTACCCATCCCTGCCAGTGCCAACATCATGGATGGCAATCCTTTGTCACAAGTGCCTACCCCCAATACGGCAGAGCGTTGCGGCAAGGAACGGATAAGACGTCTTAATACCATGGCTGCATCATTGCGAAACGGCAGTGAATCGAACATCCCCGTCGTCCCTTGTGAACGGCCATCACAAGGATCGCTCACGAAACCCGCGAAGGGTATGCCACCAAGACCTGCGATTTCCTCCGCAGCGGCTTTCATCATGATTCCAACTTCCCAATGCCCCGTATGATAGCCAAGAGCGATCGGGCGGCCGTCCTCCTCTCGAATGCCGCCTTGGGTTCCAAGAATGAGTATTTGCTTTCCCAAAAGCTTCTTCGGATCCCATCCCATGCCAACGTTCTGTGTTAATCCGAATAAATCACCGCTTGGTGAATGACGAAGCATATCCGGGGTAAGCGGCAAGGAGCCGCTTGGTCCTGGAGCATGCGTATAGATGTCAAAATAAGAATCGATATCCTTGCCCATTATCGTTTCGAAGCCTTCATTCATTTCACACCATCCATTCCTTGTGTTGTCGTTATGGCTTAATGAATACGGTTTTGATTGAAGTATAGAATTCAATAGCGGCTTGGCCTTGCTCCCTTGAATGCGAACTGGACTGTTTCATCCCCCCGAACGGTGCTTGAAGCTCAACACCGGCTGTCTCTGCATTAATACGGACAAGGCCTGCTTCCATATCTTGAACGAACTGCAAAGCGTTTCCGATATTACGGGTATAAATGGATGCGCTAAGACCATAGTCCGTATCGTTTGCAACCTCTATCGCTTCATGAATATCATTCACTTCGATTAGTGCAAGCACAGGCCCGAATATTTCTTCTTGAGCAATTGACATTTTTGAAGTCACTTTATCAAAAATAGCTGGCGTGACATAGAAGCCATCTGATAATGCGCCCTCAGTTGGTCTTGTGCCGCCATACAGCAATACTGCCCCTTCTTCTACACCCTTGCTAATGTAAGATAGAACGGTTTCCATTTGTTTTTCATTCGCACATGGGCCTAACCATGTCTGTCCATCCATTCCATCTCCAACCTTCAATTCAGTCACCTTCTGGAGCAGCTTCGACTTGAACTCCTCATAAACATCCTTCACTACGATAACTCGGCTTGTCGCAGTGCACTTCTGGCCAGTAGAACGAAGCCCCCCGCTAATTGTCGCTTCAACCGCAAAATCAATGTCTGCATCTGCCGCAATTAGGATCGGATTTTTTCCGCCCATCTCCAGCTGATACTTAGCCCCGCGTGCCAACGCTGCCTGCCCTACCGCTTGCCCTACCGCATTGGAGCCCGTGAAGGTGATTCCGTTAATATCAGCATGTTCTGCAATTCCTTGACCTATGACGCTGCCACTGCCTACGATCATATTCAGAACACCGGCTGGTAAGCCTGCATCATGGAAGCATTGCATAACTTTCGCTGCGGTAACCGCTGTTTCCGTTGCTGGCTTCCATACGACCGAGTTCCCATATATTAATGCAGGTGCGATTTTCCAAATAGGAATAGCAACTGGGAAATTCCAAGGGGAGATCACCCCTACCGTTCCGAGCGGTGACCTTGTAGTATACAAGAAAGCATCTGGATCGGAAGAAGGTATAACATCACCTATTTTACGCATGCCTTCTCCTGCATAATAACGCAGAATGGCCACTCCACGTGCCGTCTCGCCCTTTGCCTCGGGTAATGTTTTACCCATTTCCCTCGTCATCGCTTCACCGATTTCATTCATTCTACTTTCCATGATATCAGCTGCTTTGAACAGCAAATTCCCCCGCTGCGATCCCGTTAGCTTACGCCAAGCAAGCTTGGCCGCCTTTGCAGCTGCAACAGCATCCTCTAGATCCCGTTTAGTAGAATCCGGGATCATACCTACGACTTCGTTTTTATTTGCTGGACTTATGCTTTTCTGCGTTCTGCCGCTCTCGGAGCTTTTCCATTCGCCATTAATGTAGTTGTAATATATAGCGTAATTTATATTTACCATTTTAATCTTCCTCTCTTATTTAAATTGCTATTTAGGCCAAAACAGCAGTATTTACTAGTGTTCCAAGGCTGGTGATTTCGATTTCAATGACATCTTCAGGTGCAAGTGTGAACTGATTCGGAGGAACGATACATGTACCCGTGAGGAGGATCGTACCATCGTACACAATATTATCCCTGTGCAGAAAGGAAACGAGTTCCTCCAGCTTGCGTTTAAGCTGTCCCGTGCTTGCTGATTCATCGACTACTTTTTTTCCATCTCTATATATCCGCAAMGTGATCTGCAGCTGGTAGGGATCTTGAATCGTTTCGGCTAATCTTATGACCGGTCCAATTGAGCATGATTGTTTCCAAACCTTGGCTTGCGGAAGATATAACGGATTCTCTCCTTCAATATCGCGGCAGCTCATATCGTTGCCAATAATGTATCCTACAATATGGCCTCGCTTATTTAAAACCAAACCAAGCTCCGGTTCCGGAACCTGCCAATTCGAGTCGCTTCTCAAGCAAACATTATCAAAATGGCCAACCGTCCGAGCTGCTGTGGATTTCATGAACAATTCTGGCCTTTCTGCATCATACACCTTGTCATAGTAGGTGGATGCATTCAGCTTGCCGCCAGTCGCCTCATAATTTCTAGCTTCCTTGCTGCGCGCATAGGTTACACCGGCTGCCCATACTTCAGGGGCAGCTACTGGCATAAGCAATTCAAGACTAGCAAACTCCCTGTCCAGCGGCTGATTTGAACGGATCAGATCATTCACGTCTTCAAGTGGTGTTTTTCCTGCCTTCTCGATTCGTTCAAGGAATGATATAAAGTCCGAATCCGCCAATTTGAATACCTTATCCTCGTCAGTTACTGCCGCCAAACATTGCTCTACGCCATCACGATATCGAATAATTCTCATGTTAACCTCTCCTTGTTTTATAATATAAAACGACGTTCTCAAATTATAATATAGATCGACTTGCTTTCACCGCATGTCGATCTAGCATTAACTCAATAGTTATTGCTCAGGAAGCTCATCTTAGAACTGATAACCTAGCTGGCGAGAAATTTCACTCGTTTCCTGCCGAATCAGGCCAATTAATTGTGCCAGTTCTTGATCATCAACGTGTGCTACCATGGTGGATATGCTCATCGCCGCTATCACATGTCCGTTATGATTGTATATCGGAGCAGCGGCACACCGGACCCCCGGCTCATTCTCCTCATTATCAATAGCATAACCTTGCTTACTGACTTGCTCCAACTCTTTCAAAAAAGCTTCGGGGCTGTCGATCGTCTTATCCGTAAGCTTAACAAACGTATGTCCTTCCGCAATCTGCCCCTGTTCTTTGATAGACCGGAAAGCCGCCAATACCTTACCCACGGCGCTGCTATGCAAAGGTATTCTGCGACCGATACGTGAATAACGAATTGCAGCCTTATGCCCCTCTACTTTATCAATGTATATCCCTTCTTTTCCATCATCCATAATGACCAAATGTGTCGTTTGGCCAGTGGCGGCAGACAAAGCCCTAAGATGCGGTCTAGCGATTTCCCGAATATCAAAATGATTGAGAAGCAATTGTCCCTTCTCTACAAACCTCATCCCGAGGCGGTATTTCCCAGTCTGCTCATCCTGTGTAATGTAATCATGAATTTGAAGCGTTTTCAACAATGAATGAACTGTACTTTTGTGCAAATCCATTTCTGAGCTAATTTCAGACAGTTTGTACTCCATATGATGCTCATCGAATAAGTCGATAATTTTCAATGCTCTATCCAATGCTTGAATGATGGGCATATTCTTTTGCTCGCTCCCCTCCTAGAAGTGGTTTTATATTATAAAACCGTGTTCTAAAATATTGTTGGGTAAATAATAGCAAACTCTAATTGCAATGTCTACCCTCTGTTATCATACAGCGGACCACCTTTTAAAAGATAAAAACGCGGCACAGCTCAACGAATCTATTTTTGTTTCGATAACAAAAACAAAAATGACGCTCAAGAAATATCTCTTGGCGTCATCTTTATGTTCTTTTAAGGTGATCTCTTGTTTTTCTTACTGATATTCCTGCTTCCTTCAAGGCTCTCACTTCAAAACAGCTAACAAAGAATGGTGAATGTACGAATTGGAGGCAACTAGCGTTTCATCGCTCAATTTAAATTCATTTCCGGCACGGTTTGATATCTTCCCGCCCGCTTCTTGAATAATAATCAAGCCAGCGGCGACGTCCCAAGGATAAAGCCCATCATGCCAAAATCCAGTCAATCTCCCCGATGCCACTAAACATAAATCAAGGCTAGCAGAGCCAATAATACGCACATCTCTAGCTGCACCCGTTATTTTTGCTATTTGCTCCACTACGATTGAATTGGCTTTCCATTCCTTGGCCGGGAATCCCGTGCCGAGCAGAGCTTGACCTAACTCTTGCTCCTGACCGACTTGAATCGGAATGCCGTTCAGAAACGCACCGCCATGTTTCCGGCCGAAATAAAGCTCATCCGTTACCGGATTATAAACGACTCCACATATCGGAATTCCATCCTTTATGATGCCAACCGAAATCGCAAAATGGGCCATTTTATGAATAAAGTTTGTTGTCCCGTCGACGGGATCAATAATCCACCCGTATCCTGAAGGCGGCTGCAGCATTAAATGATGAGAGTCTTCCCTGCAGCCATCTGTTTCTTCCGATAAAATCCAGTGGCTCGGATAATCATTCAAGATTCGATTGCGAAGCAGCTCTTCGCTTTGCATATCTACTATCGTTACAAGGTCGGATTGATTTTTCTTTTCATGAATTTGAAGAGGCTGCTTCATGAGCTCCAAAATCAATGCCCCTGCTTCTTTCACATAACGAACCGCATCCCGCATTATCGTATCTTCCATTTCTAGCTGTTCGTTCATTACTGCACTACTCCTATCACAACTAGATTAATAATAAGTTTATGAATCCATAGTTAAAATCCGATCTCAACCTTTAAACTCCCATTTTCGATTTCGAGCTTCTCACTGGGTGCTAGACTGCCCGTCAAATAGAAAGTTGCGTCTGTATTGGAACGAAGCTCCTCCCATTCATTCAGAAAAGCCGAAGATCGTATGATGCTAATGGGTATAATGCAATGCTTCGGTTGTATCCAAGATAATATGCGAGCATTAAAACCATCCTGCAGCCCATGATGAGAGACCTTTAAAATTGAGCTTCTAATGTCTATTCGCTGTGCTAAACGTTCCCATCCCGGCTCCAATAAATCACCGCCAAAAAGAACATTCGAATCCGGCTCCTCCATGCAGCTAAGCCGATAAACAGAACTATCATGATTGGATAGCTCAAAAAATTTGGCGGTATTCTCAAGAATATAATCATCCTCGTAGCATGCTGAGTTCGTGCCTGCTTCAAATAAAACATCAAAAGCCGGCAGAGGATCGCCATGCCATGGGTACAAATGAGTGAAGACAACACCTTCCTCTGACCAAACGATACTGTCCTCGCTAGATCCATAGGCGCTCCGCCATAAAATTTCAGTCCCTTGCTCGCTTAAGACGTGAACCAGTTCCAAATAAGAGGCCAGCATAGCGAATACTCTTTTTGTAAAATCATCCCCTCGTTCTTGAACCAGCTGCTCTGGCGGAAGGATGAACGGTTCATAGGGGAGAATCGCTTTGGTTACTGATTTCACTCGGGCGATGTCCAATAGGCCATTCACATGATCCTCGTGGATATGCGTTAGAATCATCCAGTCCAATTGTTCAACGCTGTTACGGTTCATCCAAGATAAGGGATGGTCTTGAAAAGGCGAGGTTTCACCGTCTCCCCCATCAATTAAACACACTTTTCCTGAAGGGAGTACAATGAGGTGAGCATCTCCCCAGCCTACATTCAGAAACTGAACTTTAGCGCTCATCATATCTCAACACCTTTATGGTTAGTTTCGCTGTTTCACCTTTCCATAGGCAGCAGATGAATTTTTTGCTTATCTACAGACAAATGCACGGTGCCCTGCAGATACCCGCGCACACTTGGGCTCGAATCATCCACAATCCACTGCAGCGGCGAGCCATCAATCCAATAACGAATCATCCGTCCTTGAAAGCTGCTTCTTTGAATGATCCCGCTCCAAACATTCTCCTCTCCATTTTTCGCTTCGCCTATTGAGATGCATTCCGGTCGAATGACCAAGGTTACTCTGTCGCCGGACCGAAACGGATATTCGCCACGATGCACCTTCAGCACAGAGACACCGCATTTTATGATCAAATCGTCTTCTTCTATCGCTGCAACTTCACCCTCTATGAAATTAGCTGTCCCTACAAAATCAGCTACAAACTTATTATTTGGTTTAAAATAAATGTCCCAAGGCGTCCCGACTTGCTCGATACGCCCTTTGTTGAACACAGCAATCCGATCAGAGATTGCCAAAGCCTCATCCTGATCATGTGTCACGAAGATAGCTGTAATTCCGAGGCGCTGCTGCAGCTCTCTAAGCTCATTTCTTACTTCAACTCTCATTTTGGCATCCAGGTTGCTTAGCGGTTCATCCATCAATAATATCTTCTGTCCCATAATAAGTGCTCTTGCAAAGGCAACTCGCTGCTGCTGTCCGCCGCTAAGCGCTCTAGGAAGACGATCCTGCATCCCTTGAAGTCCAAACATATTCAGCATCGCATCCACTTTCTCCCTCGCTTCTTGCCGAGGAAGCTTCATAAGCTTTAAGCCGTATGCAATATTTTCATACACGGTCATATGCGGGAAAAGCGCATATTCCTGAAAGACTAGCGGCGTATTGCGCTTGAATGCCGGAAGCCCGTTCGCTTTTTTGCCTTGAATATATATTTCACCGGCATCCGGTTCATAAAATCCTGCAATCAGCCGCATCAGCGTCGTTTTGCCGCAGCCGCTTGGCCCGAGCAGCGTCGTAAAGCTGCCCGCCGGAATATCGAGGGAAACGTGACTGATCGCCTCGAAATCTCCAAATCTTTTCGACATATTCGTAATTTGAATCATCTGTTCCTCTGTCTTCATGTTATCCTCCACTTAAAGTTCTATCGATCTGCCTTGTTTCTTTAGAAACAGCTGAGCGGCTGCCAGTACAATAAAAGCAATAGAGATGAGTACGATCGTAAAGGCTGATGCACTTCCCCATTCCCCATTTTGTACAAGCCCGAGAATCGACACCGTACCTACGGAAGTTTTTGCTGAGTAAATAAAAATGATGACGCTGAGGCAAGTGACGGACCGCAGGAAAGATACGACAATGCCTGAGATAAACGCTCCTCTCAATAACGGCAGAAGCACCTTCCTGAAGGTCGTTATGTTACTTGCCCCCAGATTAAGCGATGCCTCCTCAAGCGCTCCGCTGATCTGCTGCAGTCCAGCAAGGCACGCACTATAGCAGGTTGGCAAATTCCAAACCATGAGCGCTAGAACCATGATAAGAGAAGTCCCTGCAAGATGAAGCGGCTGACCATTAAAAGCCATTGCAAAGCCCAGCCCTAGGAACACGCCCGGAACAGCCCCTGGCAATATGGCCAAGAAATCAAGCAGCCGATTAATGCCTACTCGTTTTCTTTGCACGATAAAAGCGAGCGGCAAAGCCAGAACGCCTGAAGCCAGCGAAGCAATCGCCGCAAACTTGATACTGTTAACCATCTCACGGCCCTTTGCGGCAACATACGTCAAATTTTCGAGAGTGAACGACCAATCGTACCCCCAAGTTTTAGTAAAAGCGCCGTATACCAAAACGCCATATACCGCAAGGATAAAGACTGTAACGAACATGCAGAATCCAAACAATGTCCATTTCACAGCAGGAGGCAGAGGGAAATATTCAAGCGATGTTTCTTTGCCTGTGACAGTAACATATGATTTTTTGCCAACCCAGACTCTATTCCATACAAATAAACCAAGTGCAGGAAGCAGAATAGCTGTTGACAGCACAGAAGCCGATTTCAAATCAAACATACCTGACATCTGCATATAAGCCTCTGTCGGCAGTACATTAAAGTTTCCGCCTATAACGATGGGATTGCCAAAATCCGCTAAAACACTCATCGCTGCAATTAGTACCCCACCCGCTATACCCGGTCTGCAAAGAGGCAGCAGTACGTTCTTAAATACTTGCCAATGCGTTGCTCCAAGATTGTAAGCCGCATACTCCAAATTCGTTGAGGTTGACTTCATAACGCCATATATGACGGCATAAGCGTATGGAAAAAAAGTAATGGTCTGAACCAGCCATAAGCCGTGCCAGCCATAGATATCAAAATTTACATGCAGCACATATTTCGTAATCATCCCTTGTCTGCCAAAGAGGAGGATATACGATAACGCCACAATAAACGGCGGTGAAACGATAGGCAGGATCGTTATAAATCGGAACAGTCCCTTAAATGGAACGTTCAATCTTGTCATCGTATAGGCAAATATGAATGCGACGACCATACACGAGATGCTGGAAATCACCATCATGAACAAGCTGTTCAATGCCGCATGATACCATCTGGGATATGTAAATAGCTTCAGATAATCCCCTAATTGAGAGAAGCTGATCACTTTAAGAATTGGCCACACAACAAAATAACTTGTAATAAGCATGATCACAATAATAGCTGCCGCTAATACAGGATCATTTTTTAACCTTTTCAATTCCGCCCAGGTGTCTTTGACAGTAGTTGAAAACAAAACCTTTCACACCTTTCGGTTAAACGTGTATACACTCCGCTTGCTAACGCATGGCCGCAGGCGGAGTGCATTCGTTTATCTGTTAATTATTTCTTGTCGATCATTTCCGTAAATTTTGCTACAACGTCTGCTTTCATTTCGGAAGCCTTGGTTCTGTCATAATCAACAAGCTTCACATCTTCAATCTTGATCATGCCTTCTGGAGCAGCTACATCTTTTCTTACAGAGTAGCGGTTGGAGAGCTGAGTATTCATTTCTCCAACTGGCTTCGTTAACAGCCAATCTACAAATATCTTCGCATTTTCTAGATCCGCTCCGCCTTTTACGATACTTACACCGCCAATTTCAAATGCGGTTTGCTCTGGAACGATAACTTTGATCGGGTAACCGGACTTGGCGGATTTGACGATATCATGCGCCCAAGACATACCGGCAATGAATTCGCCTGTTGCTGTAAGGTTGATTCCGTCTCCAGCAGCTTTTGTATAGTGATGGACGTTTTTATTTAGCTTAGAGAGATAATCCCAGCCTTGCTCTTCACCCAAGCGGAATAATTGATCCGCAACAAAGATGTAGCCGCCGCCCGCTGTCGCAGGGTTCGATGTTACAAATTGACCTTTATAAGCAGGATCAAGCAAGTCGTCCCACGTAGCCGGTTCTTTAATCCCTTTAGGCTCCAGCTCTTTTTTGAATCTTTCCGTATTTAGAACAATACCTAGAACACCCATATACCAACCCTGCCAGAAGCCTTTCGGATCGTTGAAGCGCTCTTCAATCTCTTTGGCATTTGGAGATGTGTAGGCCTCAAGCAGCCCTTGATCAGCAAGTGTCTGATGAAATTCAACCGAGCCTCCCACAAAAATATCTGCTTGCGGCGCATCCTTCTCCGCTTGAATTCGCGTGCTGGTCTCTCCAGCATTTCCTACACGCAGATAGTCCAGCTCAATCCCTGTATCCTCTTTAAATTTCTTCTGAATTTGGACAATGTCATCCTCATTCAGCGCTGCATATACAACCAATTTCTTCGATGCTGGTGCTGGTTTTTCCGTTTCCACTACCGGTGCATTCGTTGGTGCATTGGTTGCTTTATTTGCAGATTCTTGATTATTTTTGTTTGCACCGCATCCCGATAAAAGGCTTGTTGCCATAAAAGCTGCCAGTACGGCCGTACCCCATAATTTTGCTGTTGGTTTCTTAAACATTTCCATCCTCCTATTTTTTATAGGGCTATGCCCATTCTCTATCCTTCAATTACTTCGCTGACACAATCGCTGATATGATGGCTTGTCCATTACTTGTTACAGCATTGTTCCATGTCACCGTATTTCCAGGAGCAACAACTGCCGATACATATCCCATGTCATCGTCACCCGAGGTTCCATCTGAATCATAAGCATGGATTTCCACATTCGTATTGGATGGTTTGGCAACATAAACGGTGTTGTAGCTCTCAGAGAAGTTAGGTCCAAATTCCGCATCATTTGCGCCGAAAGCGATGTTGAAATTTTGGAATTTCGGAGCATCATTTTTTTTCCAGAACCTAGCGTCCGTCTGGCCTTGACCATTTACAAAAGCTTTAATGTAGATATCGCTTTTTCCGCCAAACGGATCACGATCCTCTAGACTCTGCATATTAAGCAAGGTAATCTTATGAGAATAATACGGATTAGAGACATACGTATGCGAGAATTGACCAAGACCATTCAGATGTACGTCTACTTGATGAGCCGGATCTGACCAGTTCATCCCCTGAAGGGCAGGGCCATCGTCACTATCATCCCAGCCCCAAGGCGCTTTTGCTGAGTTGGCCGTATGATTATCGCCTGCAAATGTACCGAATGAGGAGAAAATGTTAGGATCGGTTCTTTTGCTCCAAAGATCGCCCCATTCAATTAAATCGTAGCCGTATTGGTTAGTGTAGCTTCCGGAAGTATTCGTTGGGAACTCGGCTGTACCCGTATAATTGTAAACAATCCCATCTCCGCCTGGAGCGCTTGAACCGTCATAGGCTTTGACGCCATGTCCTCCGCTAGGGCTTTGGCCATTCGCCTGGCTGAATACTTTAGGATGGCTACCATTGAATAGAACCCCGCCATCGACATCGTCTGAGCCTGAAGTAATGTTAGGATCATTCGTATAGTCATACCACTGATTATGGCCCATGGTCTCCATTAGCTGAAAAGATCCATATGTAGATCCATCTTTTCTGATGACTAAGAACAAACCTTCGAGGTCATTCTCATGCGCATCAAGAGGTCTCGTATAAGCATCGTCCCTAGCGTGGAAGAGATCGTACTCGATGAAATAATGAGTGAGCGTTTCTGATACCTTATAGTAGACATAAGCATTTTGATTGAAGTTGTTAAGATTATCCCAATTATTACGTGCAATAAAGTCGCCATCATAATTGAAATTGGTTATAAAATCGGCTCTAACGTCTAGATCAGCATTCACATCTTGATAAATCTGAGGCGCCCAGTGAGCGGCTAATTCCGAATGACTTGCTGCATGCGTTACAGCAGCTCCGCTGAAGAAAGGAATGACCAATGCACATGCAGTCACAAGACTTAAAATGGTTTTCTTCATATACGAACTTCCCCTCCGGTAAATGAAATGAATTTCAATTGAAGATCGGTATAAGCTTACGAGCTAAAAATTCTGCAGCCCAGAGCAGCAGCACAGAATCATTGCAGCCTCATTCGAGAACCCCTCCATTCTTCGTTTTATGCAAGCTCATGCTGTCTGACATCTCAAATTATAGGGAAAATATCTTCGCAGTGTCAATCCATCCAATGTTAAATAATTGTATAGATGATTAGTGCCATATAAGCTGTATAGTTGATCAAAAAAACAAAAATATGCTACAATCATGTTGTCAGACAGCATAGATCTGAAGAACGATATAATCAACTTACGGAGAGGAAAAGCGCAATTTGGAGAAGAAACTGCTTTACCTCAAAGTCAAAGAGGAAATTGAAAGAAGCATTAACGAAGGCGAACTGCAGCCTGGGGATAAACTTCCTTCCGAGCCTGAACTAGCAAAAAAATATGAAGTGAGTCGTCCTACTCTTCGGGAAGCGCTCAAGATGCTTCAGCGGGAAAGGATTCTTATAAGCAAGAACGGGGTCGGCACTTACGTTAACAACCGCTCTGATTTTATAATCAATCCACTCAGCAAGCTTCAAAGCGTGGGGCAAATGATTAAAAACGGGGGCTATACCGAAAGCGAGTTAGACATCAAGATTTATTCGCGTGAGCCGGAGGATGATTGGAAAAAACAACTGCAAATTGATGAACCCGTTGTCGTATTGGAGCGGTCTAGAACTGCGAATGGGAACAAGGTAGCTTTTTATTATAATATTTTCCCGCAAAGCTTGGTCACAGGGCATATCGATGGGGAATTTACGGGGGCTATCTTTGATTTTTTGAAAAACAAGATGGGGATTCATATTGCTTATGCCATTACTGAAATCTGCGCGTTAAACAGCTCCAAGCTGCTCGACCAGAATGCTATCGATGTACTCGGCAATGAAATTATTTTATTAAAGCAGCTCCACTATGACGATAACGATAAACCTGTTTTTTACTCCCTTGATTATTTGAAAAATAGTGTCTTTAAACTATTTATTAAACGCGAATAAACAAACCTTCGAACAGTCGAGAATATGAACTCTCGTATTCCCCCGTGTTCCCTTGACTGAAATAGGGTATCTATCTTAGTCAAGGGCGTTATTCGAACGGGTAAGGAACTTAACTATTTAACGAACCGCTGCTCGGCAGAATGTCCGCACTCACGACTCGTTCCCGGCTGGAATATGTTTTCCCTGCTTCCCGCAGTACCAGTAATCCAATGAATAAGGATACCCCGCCTATAATGATCAGCAGTGCTCCGAGCTCCTGACTGTAGGCTGTTAGCGCTCCATCCCGAAACGCCATCCCGCGTATGAGGCGGTTAAGCCAGTTCATCGGCAATACCCATGCAAAAATTTGAAATGGCTCTGGAAAAGCAAGCGGAGTCAGTTGAATTCCAGTTGCAAGAAATGACGGATACAATACGAAGCTGGTTCGCAAATTGACTTTAGACAAATCTTTGGCAGAGTATCCGATCAACAGCCCCATAAGTGACAACGCAAAGGCATAAACAAGCAATGGGATAATAAAAAGATAAGGCTCCGCTTCAAACCGCATTCCCCCCACCTGCTTCAGTAATCCATAACATAAGAGCAGCGAAAGGGCGGTCATGACCGCGTAAGGTACACTGCGAATCCAAAGCTGCAAGGGCGACTTTCCGTTTGCAAAGAGCTTCCCTTCCTGACGCAAACGAGGCGCAATAGAGCCCGCTGCGCTTGTTGTAATCATGAGAACCACAATATTTACAAAACCAAGCACCATAAAGCCGACATAACTTGTGGTTGGATTAAACAGCATCCGCTGCTGAAGAGACAACGGAGAAACAACGCCTCTAGCGGTTTCGGCGTCCATCCCTTTTTGAACCAGGCGGGACATAGAGAGGGTCATATTTTCCGTTACGATGACTTCCTGAATCGCTGTCCGAATGCCGGTTAACCCAGAGGGCATCGTGTTATCCATTAAAATGCCGATATTCGTTGATATGCCCTGCTGCTGAAGCTGCTGAAGCTGCTTAGGCAGCATGATGACCGCTACAGCCTGCTCATTTGCAAGCAATGTTTCCGGGCTCAGGCGGCTCGCGTACACATTTGTAACTTTCATGTAGGGGGAAGCATTTATTTTCGAGATCAGCTGCCGCGAATACGAGCTGTGATCCTCATCAATGACTACGACAGGCGATTCGCTAATTTGGTTATGCGAGAACATTAATCCAAAAAATAGGGCCGCAACAAGCGGACCAATAAAGATTAAACGCAAATACTTACTGCCCGATACGTACCTCCATTCGTCAATCAGCGATTTCATCAAGTCTCACCTCCGCCGTCATTCCCGGAAGCAAATCAGCATTTGAATCCACAGCTATTCGGACAAGAAACATACTTAAATCTGCTTGCCCCTTTTCACGTGACATGCGCAAGTTCGCAAATTGAGGGGCCGCTGAAATCGAAGTCACAACACCATTCACCTGTGCGGGATCATCCAAGTATGGAAAATGAATACCAATGCTTTGATCAACCTGAAGCTTTTGGATCTCACTTTCCTGTATGTAGAGGTCTGTATAATAGTTGTTTTTTTGCAAAACCGCCATCGGCGCTCCTTGCTTTACTTGATCCCCCGGCTTAACCGCAATTCTGCTGATCAACCCGTCATCTAGTGCAAGCATATCTGCTTCTCCTTCTTCAGCTGATTTAACCTTGAACAACACATCACCCCGTTTTACCCAGTCACCCGCAGCCACATCCACCTCTACAATCGAACCTGGACTTTTCTGATAAAACAGGGTCGTTTGCTCCGCCTCAAGCACGCCTTGTTTCCTCATCTCAGCCTGACTGACTGCATCCTTTCCTTTAACAACAAGAAGTGAACCTCCAACGATCAGCGCAACCGCAATCCCAATATAAAAACCTGCTTTTATTTTCATTCCTCAATCTCTCCCATTCTCTATTTGCAGTTAAATCTGCTGCTCTTTTTTTATCTTCATCATTTTTCTAACCGCGTTTTCTGCAGCTTCCATAATTACTTCACCCAATGTCGGATGGGGATGAATGGTCAAAGCCAAATCCTCCACGGTTGCTCCCATCTCAATAGCAAGGCCAAGCTCTGATACGAGTGTTGAAGCCTCCACGCCAACGATTTGCGCACCGATCACGATTCCTGAGGATGGATCCGCCAAAATTTTCACAAACCCTTCAGTCTCCCTCAATGCCAAAGCTCTTCCGTTGATTGCAAAAGAAGCTTTGCCAATAACAATCGGGATGAATTTAGCTTTTGCTTCCGTTTCATTTAAACCAACGCTGGCCAGCTCTGGATGAGAAAAAACGACGAGCGGAATGGCTTTATAATTAACCTCAGAGGCATGACCAGCAATGGCTTCTGCCGCAATTTTCGCTTCGTAAGAAGCCTTGTGGGCGAGTGCCGGACCAGCCGTAATATCTCCAATGGCAAAAATATTTGGAATAACCGTTCTGCACTGTTCGTCTGTCTCAATCAGTCCCCTGCCCGTCACGGGCAAGCCTATGTTCGCAAGCCCTAAATGACCATCTGTATTAGGTTTTCTGCCGATAGTGACTAACACATACTCCGCTGTAACCTCATGTTGCTCCTTGTTTTTTAAATACTGCAGTGTAACTGAATCAGCATGCTGCACCACTTTCTGTGCTGTCGCCCCAGTAATCATTTGAATACCATCGGCTTTCAACTGCCGAACCACAGGGATCGCGAGGTCTGCCTCGAAGCCCGGCAGTACTTGTTCTCCTCCTTCTAGAATCGATACCTTTGTTCCAAATTTGGCATACATTTGGCCGAGTTCGATTCCGATATAACCGCCGCCAATAACGACCAAACTGGTCGGAACTTCAGGGAGCGATAGCGCTTCTGTGGAAGATAGTATACGTCCTCCAACCGGAAATGCTTGCAGCTCGATCGGACGAGATCCCGTTGCCAATATGGCGTTTCTAAAAGAAATCGTTTGCTCCCGGCCGCTTTGCTGAATAATTGCTGTATGTTCATCAACCAAACTGGCCTCTCCCTCCAAAATGCTCACACCAGCAGTCTTTAATAAATAGCTAACTCCTCCTGCCTGCTTTTTCACAATTCCCTGCTTGAAATGCTGCGCAATATTAAATGCTGCTGCCGAATCCGTATGATTGAACTGCCTAAGCAAATCATAGCGATGCGATTCTGCAATTAATGCTTTGGATGGAATACAGCCAACATGCGTGCAGACCCCGCCGAGCTGACTGCGTTCCACAATCGCCGTCTTCATTCCAAGCTGTGAAGAACGAAGCGCCGCCACATAACCTCCCGGACCTGATCCAATGACCAATGTTTCTACAGATTCAAGCGTACTCATATCCTGATCCCTCCTGTTGAAACCATTTAAAATATGATGACCATAATATATTATAACCATCATATTTTAAAATCGTCAACAGCTGTATTAAGCCCTTCCCAAGCTACCCGTTGCTGAATTCACTCAATTGACACCCTATATTATGACGACTATAATATTTTGAAGATACAATTATGAAGCTGTGGAGTGATTACAATACCGTATCCCAAAGGTCATAAGTTGAAAGTGCGGAATAAGATCGTTGAAAGTGCTGCCCAAGCTTTTCGCACGAAGGGTATACTCGATGTAAGTGTTCCGTTCATTATGAAGGGGGCAGGACTTACGCATGGAGGGTTTTATTCACACTTTGACAACAAAGAACAGCTGGTCGCCGAAGCCTGCCGGTATGCTATCAGCGATACCATTGCGATTTTGCAGAATGCTGCTGATCAGGAGAAGCAGAATCCCAAAATCAATAGTGTCATCGATTATTATTTAAGTCCGTATCACCGCGACAAAACTGAGATGGGCTGCATTCTTCCTGCTCTTTCTGGCGAAATTTCCCGTTCTTCCGAAGAGGTTAGGCAAGTATTCACCCACGAACTAGAGCGGATGATTGCTTTTATCTCCAATCTAGCGGAAATTGACACAACCAAGGGCAGCGCACTGATCAGTACAATGGTCGGCACTCTTGTTCTTGCACGGTCTGTTCACGATCCAGAACTGAGCGGCACTCTTCTTTCGGCAGGCAAGCAGTATGCCAAAGAGCTGGTTAGAGCCTAGTATTATCCGTTGAATGTCCAATTTTGATCCATAATAATCAGGCTAAAATATAAAAAAGGCGTCACAGAAATAAATCTCTGTAACGCCTTTTTATTCAATATTTACATGATTTTTTAAGCAGATTGAGTTATCTTTGAGATATTCTCTTCTGTATTCCCGACACATATAAATGCCTATCCTATACAACTAATTAACCAGCTCTAATTCTTTTGCACGCGCAATGGCCTGACTGCGCCGTTTCACGCCTAATTTTCCGTATAGATGGAATACATAACTTTTCACTGTGCTTTCCTTTAATCCAAAACGATAGGCGATTTCCTTATTTGACAATCCATCGGTTAAAGCATACAAAATCTCTGCTTCACGGTTTGTCAGCAGTTCAACTAGCGGCTGCGGCTGTGCAGCATTGGCAGCGATATCTAGTGGACTATACTCCGAATCGCTACTAGACGCACTGCTTTGCATTAGAAATTCCTCTGACGATTTCAAATAAACCATCCGTGCAATCATAAGATCCAGCACTTCCAGCCTCTCCTTCGTAAATACATCGGAGATCAGATTATTCTCCAAATAAAGAACAGATTGCGATGATGTTCCCGGAAAGGAAACCGGCATACAAAGAACAGACTGAGACTTACTGCGAGTGATATAGGGA